>JALYTI010000267.1 GCA_030854375.1 Acidobacteriota bacterium
CTCTTCGGATTGCCCAGCACTACAAAGCGAATGTTGCGCATATACTTTTGCGTTACTCGTTCCACGTCCGCCGGTGTGACCGCGCTCAGTTTTTCGACGAAGAGTACAGAGTTGCGCCAGCCGCCACCCAGTAACTCATATGCCGCCAACTCGGAGGCCTGCGCCGCATTAGTCTCCTGGTTCATGTAATAAGTGGTCAGATATTGAGCGACCGCCGCTTGTATATCCTCAGGGTCAACGGGTTCTCTTTGAAGCCGCGAAATCTCTTCGAGCATAAGATGGACTGATTGGTTTGCATCTACCGCGGTAACATAGATCCCCCCGATGTTCGCAGCTTGATTGCGTAAGAAGGCGTCAGGCGCATAAGAAAGATTTCTTTTCGCGCGCACTTCCTGAAAAACACGATCACGAAGTATTGAACTGGCGATACGCATCGCATAAATATCAGGCGAGTTAGGTGGCGGAGCCGTGAAAAGTCCCTGCACGTAGTTTGTCGGCAAATTGCGAGGCGTAATTTCTACCGAGGATTTATCAAACGAAAGTTGCGGAACCGGATCCGCACTGTAGGTACCGCGCGGTAATTTTCCGAAGCTCGAGGCAATCAGTGTTTTAACTTTTGCCAAATCCAAATCTCCCACGACCACCAGCAGCAGCCTTGAGGTTTCCAACATCTTTTGATGATAGCGACGCAAGTCCTCCGTAGTTAGGTGGCTTACCGATTCCTCGGTTCCTTCCATGCGATTCAAGTAAGGATGGTTGAAATACGCAACTCGCTCCTGGAGTCGTTGCAGATAAGTGTCAGGATCATCGGTGTCGTCGCGCAAAGAGACGACAAGACGTTCCTGGACGAGGTCTACGTCTTCTTTAGCGAAGGATGGATGGAGAGCGACATCGGTAAACATTTGCCATGAGCGATCAAAGTTTGGCCGCGTACAACGAAGCGATAAAACCGAGTAGTCGTTGTTAACGCTCGAGCCGATTACCGTGCCCATCCGTGCGAGTTCATCGCGCATACGCGCGCGTGGAAAAGAGGCGCTCGCTTCAGTCGCCGCGTCGAGCATTAGCGCTTCAATACCGGCATTCGCAGACGTAATGTTTCGTGAACCGCCTCTTATGAAAAGTCCGGCGGCCACGCTCAAGCTTCCCTCGCGGCGCTTCACCAAAACCTTTAGCCCGTTAACTTCAAACTCGCTGACGAGGGCCGCTTGTTTTGCAACCAGGCTCTGCGCGCTTTGCAAACTGCCCGTGAATTCTGACTGCTTATCCTCAGTCTTATCGCGCTCCTTATTTTGCCCTATGGCCAGGGAAGCCGGAGCGGCGCCGATAATCAATGTCGCGACCAGGAAAACGGAAGGAACAGACTTAGTTGTGCATCGCTTCGCGGGTTGCGGTCCTTTTATGCGTGTAATAGCCATGCGCCCGCACAACGCAAGAGCAAGTCGATGGAGTATGGTTATGCTTTTCATTTACCTGTTAACTCGTCCGGTTGGAGCTTCACTTTCTCTTGAGCTTCGGCTGAAAGCAACGCCAGCGCAACGTGGGGCTTTCCTTGTATGTACGTAGTGACGTAGCGGCTGATATCAGCGCGCGAGCTGGCACGCAATCGGCCGAGATAGCCGCGAAAGTATTCCAGGCCCGTCGACGCCCACCAGAAACTTAGCGTGTGTGCATACTCGCTCAACTTTTCCCGTGAATAGAGATCGTCAGCCTCCAACAAAGCCTTCGCGCTTTCCAGTTGATCGTCAGTGAAGTAATCCCTGTCATTGAAATGTGCTACTTCGTTGTAAATAGCCTGGATGGCCGCGTGCGCTTTCTCAGGGGTAGTCTGGGCGATAATCGATATCGGACCTACATTGCGCTGAGTGTAATAACCAATCGCGACACCAGTTGTCAGACCGGAATCCACCAGCGCGCGCTGAAAACGCGAGTTAGGCTGACTCAGAATGAAGGAGAAGACGTCAGCGGCATAAGTGGAAGCATCGTCTTTACCGATTGAAGGTCCGTGCCAGCCAATATTGATAATCACATTTTGCACCGGCTGTGTGATAACTGAGCCTTCGCTTTTTGCGAGTGGCGGGTGCTCTACCAGCGGAAATTCAACGAAAGGATCTTTGTCGCGACGCGGCCAATCCCCATAAAACTCTTGCGCCATTTTGAAAATTTCTTCAGGGTTAACGTCGCCTGTCACCACCAGCACCGAATTATTCGGAACGTAGTAACGCGACTGAATGAGACGCATCATCCCCGTCGTTGCAGTAGAAACGGTCTGTCGATTACCCAGGGCCTCTTTTCGACTTGGATATTTGTAAAACAGCCGATCATTCATCTCCTTATTGAGAAAGTAGAAGGGATTTGATTCGTTGCGATCGATTTCGCCGATGACCACTTCTCGCTCGCGCTCAAACTCGCGTTCATCGAACAACGGGTAGCGGACGGAGTCTCGCATGAACTGCATCGCAGTACGCAGATTTTGGCTGGTCGTGGTGAAGAAGTAATTGACTACTTCTTCGCGCGTGGAGGCATTGTAGGCAATGCCCAGTTGTCCAATCCTACGCAAGTATTCTTCCTGGTTCGCGACCGCCCGATTGGTTTTGAAAAACATGTGCTCGTAGAGATGCGAGAGGCCATTCAGCTCTGGCGGCTCTGTGTATGAACCGTTCTTGGCTGCCAACTCGATGGTGACCAGAGGAATTGAATGATCTTCGAGAACGATTATTTCGAAGCCGTTTGCAAGTATTTGATTGGCGAGTTGTGCTTGCCGCGAGCGCGCAGGTGTTGCTGCAGTTTGTTGCGAAGCTCCGCTGCTCCGAGGCCGCACGACGACTTTTCGCTGCCCAGCAAAGATCGCCGGATTGGCGACCGGATTCGCAAGCAAAGACCAGGCGAGCAAAAGCAGGAGTAAGCTACGTTTCACAGAAAGCTCCATTTAAATGTTTATCTTACGGGCAGTCGGTTTTTCATTATCTTCGGGGCGGTTCGATGTTACCTTTCGCCAATTGGATGTCAGCCCGCATTAGGATTCATCTTCTTCTCATCCTCAGGGAATGGCGAACTCTCTTCCGAGATTATCTTTCCAGCCCGAAATTGACAAACGCCGGCATGATAATTTTGTGCGCGGTGCGGGAGAGATAGTCTGTCGGAGTGCTAATGAGGCGGATCGATTACGTTGGGAATCCAGAACAATTGTCCGTCAGCCTCAACGTTCTTCAATCCATGCTTGGGCAAGTCTTTTTCTTTCAAGCCAAGAAAAGTGAAATGGGGCAAGTCACTGAGAACAGTTTGAAACCAACCATGCTTCGCCAAAATTTCGCGTACTCGGGGATTACTAAACTCATTCACATCAAAAGCGAGCATCGCGATGTGTTGCGACGTGCCTGGTGCGGCTATCGAATAGAGGATCGACTTTGAAAGGTCCTTGCTGAAGTAGACGCCGGCCTTTTCAAGTTCCAGCACTTCGGCGACCTGGCTGTGCAGCGGCAAACTCTTCAAGCGGGTCGCCTGCGCCGCCGTCAGCTTCCCCTGCGCCAGCCAGTAGTCGAGCGCGGGGAGGAAGCGCGTGTCCCACAATTGCAGGCTGTCTTCGTACGACCGGCGAGCTGCTTCGGCTCCATCACGGGGTGTGATGTCCAGGCCTTCCTTTTGCGCTTCCTCGCGAGCTTTTAATAACGCCTTCATTGCCTCCGGTTGCAACTCTACGTCAGCGCCGGCAATTGTTTCTGTTACATAATTTGCTGCTTCTTGAAATTGGGCTACCTGCGCTTCACTTGTGAAGATACAAACGGGCGGTGGCTTCACTTTCTTATCCGCAACAAACATAGCTCCATAGTCTTCGAGTACGCGACGCGCCACGAGATCTGATGGTGGACAAACGTTCTCGATTTTAGTCTTTCGTTTCTTGAGTGCTTTGCGCAACACTTCATAAAACGAGGCCGGCTGTTTGTTATCTATATCTTCGCTGGCCGTAGTCATTATGTTGGAAGTTTTTGCCATTGTTACATGCATTATCCCGCTCATCATCGGCGGCCGGCCGCTCTGCGAACGCGTTGGGAAGTCGCAAAGTGAAACGCAGATCAGTAAACCCACTAGAAGCTTTAGACTTTGCCGGCGTCCCCCAGCCCTGGGTGATGATGCAGACTTCAAACCCAAGACCATTCGCGAGCCTGGCACGGAAAAACATTTGAGCAAAACTAAAATAGCCTGTGTCCACCCCGGTTGCGAAGTGAGCGATAATAGTGGGGCGCGCCGAGGCCGGTCAATGAAGCCTATCGGTTTGGGTACTGGGTGCAGTTTAAGTGGTTGCCCTTAAGTACAACGATGGGGCCCATGAGGTCAGTACCACCACGCGGTAGCGGGTGGGTCCGGGGCAGTAGCC
>JALYTI010000268.1 GCA_030854375.1 Acidobacteriota bacterium
AACAAGGCCGCGAGGGTAAAGACGTCCTGCCGATTGTTTGGCAAGACAACTATTTTTCCCTTGCGCCTGGGGAACGAAGACGGATTAGCGCGACTTATAAGCCGGCCGGTTTGGGGAAAGCGACTCCCTTCCTTCACGTTGAAGGATGGAACATATCCGCCGATGAGGTTCCCTTGGCTAGCGCGAGGAAACAGGCCCGCCGCCGATGAAGACCGCTGCTACAGATAAAGCCGGGGCCAACTAATTTAGGACTCGTATATTTCCGTCTCCTGCTTACCGCCTATGAAGCCACTCAAGATTGGCATTACGGGAGTTCGCGGTATTGTCGGGCAGACCTTTACGCCTGAACTTGCCGTCGAATTTTCTCAGGCGTTCGGCACTTATCTGGATGGTGGGCGCATTCTCGTTTGCAGAGATACCAGAATCTCCGGACCGATGATTCGTTCGGCTGTTTTGGCGGGATTACTGTCAGCAGGCTGCGAGGTTATTGATCTTGGAGTTTGTCCTACGCCGAGCATGCAATTGGCCGTCACCTCGCTGAAAGCTGATGGCGGTATTGCCATCACGGCGGGTCACAACCCTTCGCAATGGAATGCGCTAAAATTTGTTCGCAACGACGGGCTTTACCTCAGTCCCTCACAAGCCGAAGAGCTGCTGGATATTTTTCACCAGGGAGAGTTTGACAAGGCAACCTGGGATACCATCAAGGAACGTATTCAGTACGAGAATCCAATTGGAGAACACATCAAAGCGCTCGAGAGCGCCTTCGATAGCGCTGCGATCAGATCACGCCGGTTAATCGTGGCGCTGGATTGTTGCAACGGCGCCTGTTCGCTGCTTACTCCGCCGTGGCTTGAAGGGTTAGGATGCGAACTTCTTACGATCAATAACGATCCGGCGGCTGCGTTTCCTCATGAGCCCGAGCCCAAAGTAGAAACTATGGCCCAACTCTGCGGCGTGGTTAAAACCGGCCGTGCGGATGTTGGCTTTGCCCATGATGCGGATGGCGAGCGCCTGGGCATAGTAACTGAGAAAGGCGTAGCACTTTCCGAAGAGATGACGATTACGCTGGCCACAGATATTAGACTCAAGGAGAGGAGCGGAACCGTTGTGACCAATGTTTCTACTACGGGTGCGATAGAACAGATTGCAGCGCGTTATGGTGGAGACGTCGTGCGCACCCCGGTCGGACAAACCTACATTTCTGAAGGCATCATCGAATACAACGGTGTGTTGGGAGGTGAAGGCAGCGGTGGCATTACAGTACCTGAGGTGCACCCTACGCATGACAGCGCGGCGGCGATAGGTCTCATTCTCGAACACCTGGCGCGCACAGGCGAGACAGTGTCGGGCATCGTAGGGCGACTGCCTCGCCTGGCGATTTTGAAGCACAACATTCCAGTCGCGCCTAACCGTCTTTATTCGGTTTTGCAGGATTTTCGCACTGCCGTTGAGGACGAACAACTTGCCTACGATGCGACAGATGGAATCAGGGTCACGTTGCCGGAAGGGTGGATACACGTGCGCGCGTCAAATACTGAATCGATGATCCGCATTATTGTCGAAGCGGAAGACGAAGCGCTCGCTCGCCACTTGC
The DNA here is from genome assembly GCA_030854375.1 of Acidobacteriota bacterium. Classification (GTDB taxonomy): domain Bacteria; phylum Acidobacteriota; class Blastocatellia; order Pyrinomonadales; family Pyrinomonadaceae; genus PSRF01. Next base: position 1,598 of record JALYTI010000268.1, read on the forward strand.
TTAACTGGACGCGCGACAGATTGAAAAAGTAATCGATGGGTCCTCTTAGTGGGGCCGGGGCTCCCCCGCCCGCATTGGGGCAGTAGCCCGACCATTAGGGAGGGCGTCCAACCTCATATGGATCACTATAGGGGTTTCGATCGGCAACACGACGCCCTGCCTAATGGTCGGGCTACTGCCCCGATCCGAACCCGTGCAGAAGTTCCACCGCTATTCTGGCCCAACCGTTGTAAGAAAGAATTTACGGGACTATACTTCTGACATCGTATAGGAAGATCTTATATGAGATGTGACCCGCTATTTAAGAACCCCATCCGTGGTCTGACCGCGACGCTGTTTTTGGCAGTAATCACGGTTGGTGCGGCGATGGGCCAGGGCCCACCGCCGGTCGGATCAGGCATGCCCGCGAACGCCAACCCGAAGATCATAAGTCAGGAAAGGCAGATGAGGGAGGAGAGACTCCGAAGGGCTGAACTCAGCGCTTCGGTGACGAACAGGAACGAAGAACGAATTGAAGCTACCCTGGCAAAGATGAAAGAAGACTTTACACGCATCCAGATCCTTCGCAACCAGATCGCGCGTAGCCTGGTGGCCAAAACTCCGATTGAATATCGCCTTGTCTCCCATCAGACGGAGGAGATTAACAAGCGCGCTAACCGTCTGAAGACGTACATGATTCCCCACGCAGCCGATGACAAAGCAAGAGAACAGAATGACCTGGCAACGCTTGGTAGCGGAGATATGACGCGGGCGCTGGTCCAACTCTGTGAACTAATCGATGACTTCGTCGAGAATCCTGCTCTCAAAAGTGCCGCGACGATTGACGCTCAGCGATTGGACAAGGCCAAAATGGACAAGGCTAAAGCCGACAAGGATCTCTTCAGCATTGTTGAACTCAGTAATAGAATTCAGAAAAGCGCCGGTAAGCTACTCGAGCAGAAAACTACTCCCTGAACCGTTCATCGTGCCGTAGCTCCATATCAGGGCCGACTGAATTAGACTCACCGTATTTTGAACTGCTCTCAAATTATCTTTACGTGATTCCCGATTGAGATATGAGGGCGATCCCTACGCTAAAAATCAGCATTTCGGGAGTACGTGGCGTAATAGGAGATTCATTAACGCCTACACTCCTGACTCGCTTCGCGCAGGCTTTCGGGACCTACATTGGTTCAGGCACAGTCGTGATCGGCCGCGATCCACGCACTTCCGGTGAAATGGTCGAACACGCCGTTATCGCAGGTTTATTGTCGAGCGGACTACGCGTGATTGATATCGGGATGTGTCCGGTTCCGACCATTCAGCTATTCGTACGTCAGTATCAGGCGCAGGGTGGGATTGCTATCACTGCCAGTCATAATCCAGCGGAATGGAACGCGCTGAAATTCATTGGTGCTGATGGTTTATTCCTGGCACCTGGGCAGGCCCGCGAGATGTTGGACATCTATCATCAGGGCGAGTATACGAAGGTGGCAGAGACAGAATTAAGGACGGTTGAAGAGATCTCCGGCGCTACTGATCTCCACATTCAAGCGATCCTTGATGTCCTGGGCCCACTCCCAAAAACCGAAAGACCGCTTCGCGTTGTTATCGATTCCTGCAATGGTGCGGGTTCGCTCGTTGGTCCGAAACTGCTGCAGTCCCTGGGAGCCGAGGTAATCGCAATCAACGTAACGCCAAACGGATTATTTCCGCGTGGCGCCGAACCCTTGCCCGAGAATCTTGGCGACCTTTGCAACGCAGTCAAAAAGCATCGAGCCGACATAGGATTTGCTCAGGACATGGATGCGGATCGGCTGGCAATCGTGTCAGAACAAGGAATACCGATCGGTGAGGACTATACGCTCGTATTGGCAACGGCTTACGTCCTCCGCAAAGAACCCGGCGCAGTAGTGGCCAACCTTTCGACCACAACTGCGCTTGACGATGTCGCCATTAGCTTTGACTGCCCGGTTTTTCATACGAAAATCGGCGAGGTCAACGTCACCGAAGAGATGAAGAAACATAAAGCTGTCATTGGAGGCGAAGGTAACGGCGGCGTTATTTACCCGCGCATAAACTTTGCACGCGACAGCCTGGTGGGAATGGCGCTCGTGCTGCACCTTATCGCTGAAACCGGGAAGACGGTCACGGAATTACTAAGTGCTTTTCCTCACTACACGATAGTCAAGGATAAGATGGCGTGTCCTTCCGACAAGCTGGCGGCAGTACAGAAAATGCTGCGGCAACAGTATGCAGGTTATCCCATGGAGACCCGCGACGGTATCAAAGTGACCTTACCAACCGGGTGGTTCCTGGTGAGAGGTTCGAATACCGAACCCATTATCCGTGTGGTCGCAGAGGCGCGAGACGAAGACGAGGTAAGAAACATCATTGCCGGCGTGTACGCTCAAGTTGAAGCGCGCATCAAGGCTTAGACTGTGGCGAAGCTGCACTCCTTTGCGTTTCCTTTGCGCGTTCTTTGCGTTCTTTGCGGTTTAGCTGTTTGTTTACCGCAAAGAGCGCGAAGCAGACGCAAAGAGCCGCGAAGGAAATCATCAGCACACTAGTGAAGCAACTTCCCAAAAATAGATTGCTATCTGACGTGCGACGAGCGAGTTGGCCCTGGCGGCTGCTGGTGTTGCTGCCGCTCTGTCTCTACGGAACTGCGCCCCGTGCCCAGGAAAATAAAGACACTCAAAGGAAACCCGAGGAGGATGAAGTTGTACGTGTCAAAACCAACCTTGTTGATATTGACGTGATGGTGAAAGACAAAAAAGGAAAG
>JALYTI010000269.1 GCA_030854375.1 Acidobacteriota bacterium
AGCCGTGTAAGAAACTCCACTCGCCTGTTGTCTGATGGGCTCGCGTTGGTATGCTCCGAAGGCGAATAGTTTATTCTTCAAGATTGGCCCGCCGAAGGTACCGCCGTACCGTGGATCCGTAAACGCCGGCTTCTGAGTGATCACTCCCGTGTTGATGTTGAACTCCTCACTGGTAGAAGTCGCGTTGAGATGCCGGCTCTGCAAATAACCAAAGGCTGAACCGTGAAAACTATTAGTACCGCTCTTCGTAACCGTATTGAACTGACCTGCGGCGCCTGTCCCGAATTCAGCATTGTAATTATTAGTCAGGATGGCGACCTCAGAAATGGAGTCCTGAATTATGTTCACCTGCTTGCCAGTCAGATCCGGAGAATTATTATCTACTCCATCAACGTTAAAAGCGTTGGCGTGTGGGCGCGTGCCGCCGACAGAACCACCGTCTCCCGAGACGCCGACACCCTGAGCAACGACATTCGGCGAAAGCAGGGCGAGGGTCCGCACATCATTGAAGATCGGTAAGTCCTCGACCTGTCGCGTCTCAAAATTTCTTCCGATTTGAGACGTGTCAGTCTGCACCAGCGGTTCCCCGCTTGATGTGATATTCACAACGCTACTCACTCCCGCAGGAACAAGCACCAAATTCACGGCACTCTCCTGATTGAGTAAGACTTTTACTTTCTGGGTTGTGTTCTGGAAGCCCTGTGCTTCCACCGTGATTGTGTAATCTCCTCCTAAGGTGTTAGGAAAGGTGAAAGCTCCCGTACCCGTAGTTTGAGTGGTGAGAGTTTGGCCCGTCGCCTCATTTTTCAAGGTGACGGTTATGTTTGGAATTGCTGCTCCGTTTTGATCGAGCGCCTGTCCGCTGACTGAGCCACCCGTTGCCTGCGCAAACGTGGCTGTAGAAAACGCCAACAGCGCTACCAGAACCACTAATACAAGTCCCGCTGCTTTATGCATCGAATTATCCTCCAACTTCTTTTGAAAAAGTCCCGCAGTTGTCCGGCGAAATATGCCGGCTCTGCCGGGTCAGTTTGATTTTGATCAGGTCAATCGGGGAGCTCTGCATTCATAGATCTTTTAGCCGGCAGGTTGGCCCACGGTGGCAACCCAGGTTCCGAAAATTTGGATGGCCGACTGTTCAGCCCGAGGCTGAATGCAGTTGCGGAGGTGCAACGAGCGTGCCCACTAGTTCGCACGGACAAAAGGCCGTTTCATCACTCGACTCGGCCTGCTCGCCTCAGAAGTCGCGGAATTCATATTGCTAGATTTGGATTCTGCGAATAACCAGGTTGCTGTTATTGGATACTCACCGCTGAAGCCCCTGCTGCGAGTCGCACACCTTCCATTTTTTCGTTGGACACTTGGAGAGTTGCCTGGAGTCGGTTCGTGTAGATTGCGCTTGAACTCAGAAAGGCATTCACCCCTAATCAAGTTGGCCCAGGCTTTCCACCATAAGTGGTTGATAAACAGTGGCGGCTGCAAATAGTCGCGGCTCGGGCGCTTTCGTTGCGGTAAGCCTCCGGCTTACCGGAAACGTTTTATTCCCACGAGGCTATGCCTCGGCGTTGGTTTCGGAATGAAATAGCACTGGGTTGAGGCGGAGCCTCGACAACTACCGCCTCTTGCGGTAAGCCGGAGGCATACTGGAAGGAAAGCGGCGCAGCCGCCCGGAGAGAGTGGCGTATCGATCGAGCTTTCAATGTCGAAAGAAAATCACCCAGCCCTAATTGAACTGGGTGACTTTAGTTCGCCCGAAGAATTTGGGAAGAACTTCGAACTTACGCGTGTTGGCGTGTGGGACTTTCGCTTGTCTCAATCATTCTGAATCCGGCTAAGTCCTCAAGGCGAATCTTGTAGTGTTTGATTTTGGAATTCAGCGTAGTTATTTTGAGATGCAATAATCTCGCCGCTCGACCTTGATGTCCGCCCGTCTTAAGTAGAGCGCGCTTAATCAGGTCAATTTCAAAGCGACTTACTTCGTCGTAGAAGTCGAGACCGTTTTCAAGGCTGAGCGACTCTACTTCGCCGATGGATTGCAATTCGCGAAGAAGCCGAAAGGTCAGCTCTCTCAGAGTAGTGATGTTGCTACCCGCAGGCGCCGGCTCTCCGCCCGCATTAGACTGTGCCTGACCGGCTAGCTCCAATTCTTCACTTTCCCAAACTGTTGATTTCATGCCCCCTCCTTATTCTGACCGACTATAAGATTCGTTTTCATTGCCCGGCCTTATGGTTTTGTACCCTGGGAAACCATATTTTCACTTGCATGCTTCAGCTCCGCGATAAGCGTTCTACTTTCAGACTTGCCCAGGCCTTTTATCTGGGTTCCGCACACACCTTCGATCTTTCTTGTATTTAACTTGCTCACGTTGTCACTATGACCATCGTTGGGGAGCAGCCACGCTCCGTCCTCGCCTTTAATCAGGTGACCAAGTTCGTGCAGGAATATCAATACTCGAACCTCCTTGGTGTTTGGCTCAAAAGTACCGATCGGAGGTACCGCAGGATCCGTCGTTGAAAACCTGCTCCGATAAAAGGGACCATTCGCATTGATTGACACCTTTTCGAAGAGCCTGTATTGCTTCTTTGTCCTGTCGTTTCGGACGTTGGTTGTTTCACCGGTCATACGCATCGCGATTCCACCGGACAAATGATCCTTCCGCATTCGGCCCACGAACTGCGTGAACGCCTCGATCGAAAGCGCCGGCCCTCCAAAGAAATCACTACAAAGATTATTTGTGCTCAGAATGCTGAGAGTGTCGTAATAGGCTGCGCGCAGGACTTTGTCCTCCGCGATCAACGGCGAAGGATCAGCCGGAATAGAAACACTCGGGTCTGGCTCCCTAACGCCTTCATGCTCGCTTACGAAATCGTCGCCGATTTCATGGTTGAAAAGTGACAGTGGACTAGCTTTCGCACTTAGCAATGCAAGGGACATCAACGCCGTACTCATAAGAAATTCGCGTAGTCTCATGGCATACCTCCTACCGCAATCGTTAAGGAGTTTCGACTGGATTCTGCTGGCTCGCCGGGGACCGAGCACTAGGACATGAGCAACGCGAAGGGTTTTGCTGAAAGGTGCGCCTGGATTCGTCGACACTTTTCAATTACCCGGATTTACACGCCGAGTTATACGCGGGAATCTTGTGTGGAGTGCAGGTTTTGTGACGGAAGGGCAGTCGTTTGTGACTAGGTGGCTTGAGGGTGGGATAACTAAGCGGATTACTTAACTTAGGGGAGTTTACCCAAAGCTTCTTGTAGCTTGTCTCGATGGTTGCGAGAGAGGGTTAGCTGGGTGCCGTCATGAAGAATGATGCGATATTCCCCATGAAACCATGGTTGCAATTCCTGTATCTGATCTATACGAACTATTGAGGAGCGATGAATACGGACAAACTTCTTCGGATCGAGTTGTGATTCGAGACTGCTGATTGTCTCACGGAGCAGATGAGACTTCTTTGCGCTGTGCACGGACACATAGTTGCCCTCCGCTTCGATCCAGTCGATCTCATTCGCCTCCAGGAAGTAAATGCGACCGTTCGCCTTTATGACCAGGCGCTCTAGATACTTTTTGCCGGCCTTCAACTCTTCCAGCAGAGACACGATCCGCTGGTCCATGCCTGTCGTTCGGTCGCGCTGGATTTGCGCCTTGGCACGTCGCCACGCAACATTGAATCGTTCCTGATCGAATGGCTTCAATAAGTAGTCAAGTGCATGTACTTCAAATGCACGGACGGCATACTGGTCGTAAGCAGTGACGAAAATAACGTGAGGGATTTGCTCTTTTCCTAACGAGTCAAGGACTTCAAAGCCACCTACCTCGGGCATTTGCACATCGAGAAAGAGCACATCGGGCGAGTGAGCACGAATCGCTTCCAGCGCTTCGCGACCGTTACAAGATTCTCCCACGATGACAACCTGCGGGTCGTTCTGCAGCATTTCGCGCAACATGTCACGCGCAAGAGGCTCGTCATCCACCAACAATACACGGATGTTGGGAGAGTCGGTCATAGTTTTTTACCGCAATTCCGACAGGTTTCGGCGAGTGTTGGGAAGACTTCTGCTTCTGTTACACCACCGGGTAGTGATTTCTGGCAAAAAACTTTCGAGATTTCGGATTTAATGAAGGCCGGAGACTACGCGATCTTTACTTGGCTGGGAGCGGCGCCGTCTTTATGAAAGGGTATTTCCAGAGTCACTATCAACCCGCCGTCGGGATTGTTGCTTAGGTCGAAGAGATGAGCCGCCCCGTATAGTCGTTCCAGCCGCGATTCGGTATTAGCTAGTCCCAGACCTTTCTTGAACAGATTCTCGGATGTCCGATGATCGGAAAGGCCCGGGCCGTTGTCTCGAACTTG
>JALYTI010000270.1 GCA_030854375.1 Acidobacteriota bacterium
GGCTGCGGAGTTTATGAAGGGACGATTGTGCACGAACGGGCCGTGCTGGCAGCCGGAACGATCCTGACGTGATCAACTCCGGTTTACGATCTTGCGCGGGAGAAAATTTATCAGCGCACCTCCGATGTGCCGCTGGAGATACCGGCTGGGGCCGTGGTTGTGCCTGGTTCGCGAACGGTTCGCGGCGAATGTGGAAGTGCGTGGGGACTCTCGCTATACGCGCCGGTGATCGTGAAATATCGAGACGAAAAGACCGAGCGAGCGGTGCAACTGGAAGACTATCTGCGGTAAGCCAGACGCATTGGTATTCGGCTCCGCCGTTCGATGTGCGGTGGTGGACCAGCACCCCACGCGGCTGCCCGCGTGGGGGCCCCGCGCTCTGCCGAGCCTAAGCGTCACTCTAATTCAACTGGGGCTGCGCCCCTCGATTGGGGCGTAGCCCCTAATGAGGAGCACGTAACGGAAGGTCACAGACCTTTCGCACATCGGGCGGCGGAGCCGGTAACACATTCCTACTACCTTGATGACACTTTGAGAGAATTTCTTCCCCCAAAACGCTTGCAGGGCATCGAGAAGAGCGTGATTCGCAAGATCTCGGATCGCGCAAAGCCGGGCAGCATCGGTCTGGGTCTGGGCGAGCCTGACTTACCGACGCCGGATGTCATAAGGCGCGCCGCGGTGTCTGTCATAACTGACACTCAGAATGGCTATACCTTGCAAGCTGGATTGCCGGCACTACGCGAACTCGTTGCCGCCGATTACCGGCACATGAATTTGTCGGCGGATGACGTTGTGATCACTGCAGGATCACAGGAGGCGCTTTATCTGGCGTTAATGACACTGGTCGAGGAGGGTGATGAGGTATTAATTCCTGATCCGGGTTTCGTCGCCTATCCCACGATTTCTCAAATGGCTGGTGGGCGCCCCGTCTTCTATCGCCTGCCTGCCAGAAAGGATTTTGGCTTCGACCTCGAGGACTTCAAAAGACGTCTCACTTCCAGGACAAGAGTTGTTGTCTGCATCAGTCCGTCAAATCCTACGGGTCGAGCGCTGGAGCCGAACGAGTTACGCGAAATGGCACGCGCAGTAACGCAGAGCGGATCAGGCGCCTACATAGTCAGCGATGAAATTTATCGCGACCTTTACTACTCGCCGGAGCGCCCGGCTTCAATCTCTGAGTTTTATCCGCAAACGATCGTGATCAGCGGGCTTTCGAAATCGATGAGTATGACGGGCTGGCGGTTGGGTTGGATATGTGGAGACAAAGACGTTATTAGGAGCGCCCTGGTGCTTCATGGTTACGTAACAACGTGCGCCTCAAGCATTTCGCAAAAAGCTGCACTGGCCGCCTGGACCATAGAGGCTGAACAGGCACGGGACCAGCATCGCCGTATCTTTCGGGAGAGACGAGATTATCTTCTACCATTAATTAAGGGTGAGGCGGGCTTGCGATGTGTCGCACCGGATGGCGCGTTCTATACGATGGTGGATATCAGTCCGTATGGTTCGTCCTTAGAGGTTGCTGAAGCGATGTTGGAGGCAGGCGTGGTAACAGTTCCCGGGAGCGCCTTTGGCAGCGAAGGAGAAGGATTCTTGCGGGTTTCGTTTTGCGCGGATCTGCCCGTGCTCGCGGAGGGCGTCACGCGCATGGGAGCAGCACTGAAAAAACTCAAGACGCAATAAAATTCAATGTTGCTTCCCAGGTTTCTGATTGACGGCATAGCCGCAAGAGTGACGGCTGCTGATTAGGCTGGGCCGTCCGGAGTAACGACGGCGTCGGAATAAACGGCTATGCCGCCTGATGTGCGGAAAGGCTCGGCCTTTCCGTCCCAAACACTGAATCCGCAGGCTGCGCCTGCGCGTCGCGAGGCGCAGCCTCGCTGGGTTGATTTAGGCACTCCGGAAAGGCAGAGCCTTTCCGCACATCAGACGGCATAGCCGCAAAGCAGACTTTTTGACCAGTTCAGAATCCTTTTCGTGGCAGAGCCGCAAAGCAGGACTCTAACCCGTGCAGATCGTCTTCGCGTGTCTTTGCGAGTCCGCCTCTGCGTTCTTTGTGGTTTATTCTTGATTGTTCCAAACAGTGACAATGACTAAAAAACTTCGAGTCGGAATACTTGGCGCTACGGGAATGGTCGGGCAGCGCTTCATTCAATTGCTGGAGGACCATCCACAATTTGAAATCACCGCCCTCGCCGCTTCGGACCGTTCGCAAGGAAAGACTTTTCAGGAGGCGTGCACTTGGCGCCTTGCCGGCGAAATGCCGGCGTTTGTGAAGTCTATGCTCGTGGCAGCGCCGCAGCCGCCGCTCGATTGTCAACTAATCTTTTCGAGTTTGCCTGGGGACATTGCTCGCGAGTCTGAAGGTAGTTTTGCGAACGCGGGTTATCCGGTAATAAGCAACTCTTCAGCCTATCGCATGGACGCTGACGTGCCATTGCTAATCCCCGAAGTGAACCACGAACATCTCGGCTTACTAGACGCTCAGCGGAAAAGGCGCGCGACACAAGAAGGCTTCATCGTCACGAATCCAAACTGCTCCACGATCATGCTCGCGCTGGCCCTCGCCCCACTGCACGTGAAATTTGGTGTGAAAAGTGTGGTCGCAACGACAATGCAGGCCTTGTCGGGGGCCGGCTATCCTGGAGTTGCTTCACTCGCAATCAGCGATAACGTGCTGCCCTTCATCGAAGGCGAAGAAGAGAAGATAGAGCAGGAAACAGTAAAAATTCTTGGTCGGCTAGCAAACGAAAAAATTGATACTGCACCGATGAATGTTAGCGCTCAATGCCATCGGGTGAACGTAACAGACGGTCACATGGCTGCAGTGCGTGTGAGACTTGGGCACGCGGCCGGGATTGAAGAAATAAAGCGCGCACTTAGTTCATTCACCTCCCTGCCACAGGAACTAAGTCTCCACTCGGCACCAGCACACCCTATAATTGTGCGCGAAGAATTGGATCGACCGCAGCCGCGTTTGGACCGCGACGCCGGCAAGGGAATGAGCGTCACCGTAGGGCGTGTCTTTCCTGACAACGTGTTTGATTATCGCTTCGTTGCGTTAAGTCACAACACGATAAGAGGAGCTGCAGGAGCTGCCATCCTCAACGCCGAATTATTAATTGCCACGGGGAAATTGAATTTATGAAAAACTTATTTTGTCTGGTCGTCTTGCTTGGATTTGTCTCACCTGCGTTGGCACAAAAAGCTAACGAAACTTCAGCTTTGGAATCTGTCGTTAATACCGAACGAGCCTTTGCCAGAACCTCGGAAGAAAAAGGAACGCGGGAAGCGTTCATGGAATTCATTGCGGACGACGGGATTCTTTTTCGCCCGACTGCGGTCAAGGGAAAACAATGGATGACTGAACATCCCTTGCCGCGTTCGGAGAAGCGCGACTTGCTAAGCTGGCAGCCGACTTTTGCAGACATCGCAGGTGTTGGAGACATGGGATACACCACCGGTCCCTGGCAATACAAGAGCGATATCCACGATGCGAAGCCAATCGCTTTTGGTGACTTTTTGACTGTCTGGAAAAAACAAGCGGACGGCTCATGGAAATTTGCGATTGACCTGGGAATCTCAAATGCACAGCCCGATCAACCAACTGGGGAATGGCGCCCGGCAAAGAATTACAAACGGGCGTCGCCGGGACGGTTAATCAATGCGACGTCTGAGGCTTCCACACTACTTGCGCGCGATCGTCAATTCTCGACCGTGTCCGAGAGCAGTGGCGCACAAAAAGCTTTTCTGTTGTATGCATCTCCCGAGGTGCGGGTGTTTAGGAACGGCAAATTTCCGCTGATCGGCGAGAAGACGGCCGCCACGGTTCTACCCTCACTGGGCGGTTCGTGGACATGGGTGCCCGCGTTTGCCGATGTATCTATGTCAGGTGATCTCGGTTATACGTATGGAACTTACCAGCTGGTAACCGCTGATTCATCACCGAAGGTAACGGAGACCGGTAACTACTTTAGGATCTGGAAGAAGTCAGGTAAGACCTGGAAGGTGGTCGCAGATGTCGCGGACCCTGTGCGCGCGGCGAAGAAGAATTGAATCACTGATTCACGCTATCTTCTCAACATCTAAGAAAGCTAGTTCAACAGCCTGAGTCCTTCCGAATATATCAACTCTCACTTTAAGCATTCCGTTTTGTTCATTTATCTCGACCAGCTCGCCTGTGAAATTCTGGAAGGGTCCCGTCTTGATGCGCACTGTCTCGCCTATTGAGAATTCAAACGGCCGACTCATTACTTTTGCGCTTCGCCTCTCTTGTTTGCGCTCTTAGTTGCAGTTTCTTCGATCTGCTCAACCAATGATTCAGGTTTTGTGGCCTGCGCTAGTA
>JALYTI010000271.1 GCA_030854375.1 Acidobacteriota bacterium
CCGAAACAGACCCTGTCAAGAAAGCGAAAGCGCAGTTGGATGCGGCGCAAATGCTGCTTGATGCTGGCGCAGTGGATAAGTCTTATACTGAATATCGGGGCATACTTGCGACAGAGCCGGACAGCGCCGATGCAAACCTTGGTGCCGGTCTGTCTCTTTTTGCTACGGGTGACAAAACGAAGTACCAGGAAGCGGCAAATTTCCTCCAACACTATGTTGATGTTGCGCCAGAGACGCATAAGTTCAAGGCAGATGCCAAGGCAATTCTGACCGAACTGAAAAACACCGAAAAAGTGATCCCTCAGGCCGCACCCACGCGCCGTCGCGGGAAGCCTTAATAGCTCAGAAGAACCAAAATAGGCTCAACCACCGAGGCCTCCCTCCCGGGTGGGAATTTTTGGCTGGTCTAAACCCCGCTCTCTTTCCAGTTATTGCTCCACTTCCCCCGCCCAAACCCAACGCGTCATAAAGGCTCGTTAGAGCCAATACTTAGGCCGATTTTCTCCAAAAATTGACCTTGACACTGCGTGCGATCAACTTGTACTATGCTTGCCCAACGGTGTTTACCACCGTCCGCAGTCCAATTTCCAGCCTGCAATCGCTTTTCTCGCAGAATCGCTGGCCCATTCCGTGAATCATCTCTTAGAGAACTCAGCACCGGGGTACGAATGTCCGCAAAACTAGGCGAAATTCTCGTTCGGGAGAATCTCATCAGCCCGCAACATCTCCGTGAGGCGCTTGATTATCAGCGCGAACACGGGGGTCGGTTGGGGTACAACCTTGTGAAACTCGGGCTTGTGTCGGATGACATGATCACGGCGGTTCTTTCACGGCAATATGGCATTCCCTCGGTTAATCTGGAACTCTTCCAGATTGATGAACACGTACTTCGCCTCATACCTCAGGAAGTCGCGCAGAAATATTCAGTCCTTCCCCTTTCCAGAGTCGGCGCCAGCCTCACTCTTGCCATGGTAGACCCAACGAATGTATTTGCGATGGACGACATAAAGTTCATGACAGGTCTCAACGTGGAGCCGGTGGTAGTGGCCGAGGCCAGCATTCAGGAGGCTATCGCGAAATATTACGGTACGTCGAGAGAGATCGAACTTGCCTCCATCGGCGTAGATGAAGTGGCTTTTGAAAGCGCACTCCCCAATGGCGGTATCACCCATGCCGACCTTGTTTCACTGGATACCATCGATTTCGACACCGATCGCACTGAGGACGTCGAGGTACTTGAAGATAACGAAGAGATAGATCTTTCGACTCTTTCTCGAATAAGCGAAGACGCTCCTATAGTAAGACTCGTGAACGTGCTTCTCGTCGATGCGTTGCGGCGCGGGGCGTCAGATATCCACGTAGAACCCTACGAGAAGGAGCTTCGCATTCGCTTTCGCATAGACGGTGTTTTATACGACGTGATGCGGCCGCCGCTTAAGATGCGGGATGCACTAATCTCGCGGGTGAAAATCATGTCGAAGCTCGACATCTCAGAAAAGCGCCTGCCTCAAGATGGACGAATAAAGATCAAGGTCAAAGTAGACGCGCGGTCACGAGAATTGGACTTTCGCGTTTCAACGTTGCCGACGCTATTCGGGGAAAAGGTAGTTCTCCGTCTGTTAGATAAAGAAAACCTGATGCTTGACATGACGAAGCTCGGTTTTGAGCCAGAGTCGTTAGTTAAGTTTCAGCGGAACATTTCGAAACCATATGGAATGGTTCTGGTAACGGGCCCCACAGGAAGCGGTAAAACGAATACTCTTTATTCTGCTCTTCAGTCCCTAAATACCGTCCAAACTAACATTATGACTGCGGAAGATCCGGTTGAGTTCAATCTAGTCGGTATCAACCAAGTCCAAATGAAAGAACAGATCGGCTTGAACTTCGCCGCCGCGTTGCGTGCGTTTCTTCGCCAAGATCCAAACATCATTCTAGTCGGTGAAATTCGAGACTTCGAAACCGCAGAAATCGCCATCAAGGCAGCGCTGACAGGACACCTTGTACTTTCGACTCTGCATACGAACGACGCGCCTTCTACGATCTCCAGGTTAATGAACATGGGTATTGAGCCATTTCTCGTGGCCACTAGCGTCAACTTGATCCAGGCCCAGCGACTCATTCGGCGTGTGTGCAAAGATTGTAAACGCGAGGCCCCCATGCCTCCGGAAGCGCTTATGGAAGTCGGCTTCTCGGCGGCGGACGCCAAGGCGCTCAAGACATACAAAGGCAAGGGCTGCGCGACTTGTAACAATACCGGCTACAAAGGACGAATTGGACTGTACGAAGTGATGGAAGTTAATGATGAAATTAGGGAGCTGATCCTGATTGGGGCTTCATCTTTGGAATTGAGAAAGAAGGCGATTGAAGACGGTATGATCACTCTCCGAGAATCTGGCTTACAGAAAATTCGCGCTGGATTAACCACCCTCGAGGAAGTAGTCCGCGAGACTGTGGCTTAACGAAAGAGGAACACTATGTTTCGAACAGTTACCTTGTCACTCCTAATGTTGATTTCAGTCGGAATAATGCTTCCATTCGCCAGTTCTACGGCGCATGGCATTCGACAGAGTTCCGCAGCGCCACACCACCGTCGCCATCGTCATCACTCTCGCGCCTGGTGGCGACGCCACCGCGCTCGCATGAGGTTGCGTCGTGCCGCTGCCCGAGCTCATCGCACAGCTCCGCTTGCACCAGTCGTTGCCAACCCTGGAACCAAAGACATGGTCACAACGATGCTTCCAACAGCACCTGCTGGCTGGACCAACCCGACTCTCGGCAACGACGGCGAAGTCAGATTTCGAACTGCCAGTAGCGCAAGCATGCCTAGCCAGGCGACGCTTTCAGTGGTTGCACGAAGTCGTCCGAATCCCGATTACCTAACCCAACGAGAACGGCGTCGAATGCTGGCGGGCACAGCCTTTTCCGACCTTCGTCGAATAGTGATTGACAAGATGATCAACGCCGGCGGCTGGGTGATTAATGATTATGAGCGTCAGTTTAGTGACGCGCGCGTCTTCGTCGTGATTGCTCAAACTCCCAGCGATGCTCGCTCGCCAGAAAAGTCATGGAACTTTTACTTCGCGGAGGTCGATGGGAAGATTTATAGTTTGACGCTAAATACTCCCTTGCAGTTTTCAGGTCAGCTCGAGGGTGAAGGCCAGAAGTTTATCGCTTCGCTTCGCTCAAGGGTCAATACCAATGTGCAAACGGCCACTCGATAGGTCAACCCGCATCACAACAGCTTCGACCTTTTCGAAGCATTTAATTTTCCAACACGATTCGATGTACCTCAGGAGTAGCCCTCCATGCCACTAAACGATACGGCCCCCCAAATTTCGCTCTCAGAACTTCTACGGAAGCTCTCAGAGCTTGGTGGCTCCGACCTCCACATTACTACTGGCACGGCACCGCAAGTTCGCGTGGATGGCCATCTGCGTTCCCTGGAAGGCTATCGCCAGATGACCGCAGCCGATACAAAGCAGCTGGCCTACTCTGTCCTCACCGATGCACAGAAGCATCGTTTTGAAGAGAACCTCGAACTGGACTTTTCGTTTGGTGTAAAAGGTCTGTCGCGCTTTCGCGCAAATCTTTTCAATCAAAGAGGTGCCGTAGGGGCGGTCTTCCGAGCAATCCCGTATGAAATTAGAGCTTTCGAAGAGCTTGGTCTACCCGAAGTCGTCAAACAGTTGTGCGACAAACCCCGCGGATTAATTCTGGTAACCGGACCAACCGGTTCCGGCAAGTCAACGACACTGGCAGCGATGGTTGACAAAATCAATCGTGACCGTCGTGAACATATCCTGACTATAGAAGATCCCATTGAGTTCTTGCATAACCACAAAGGCTGTCTTGTAAACCAGAGAGAAGTCAATGCCGATACGCACGGATTCGCTCAAGCTTTAAGGACAGCTTTGCGCCAGGATCCTGACATCGTGCTTGTTGGTGAAATGCGCGATCTTGAAACTATTGAATCGGCGTTGCGAATTGCCGAGACGGGGCACCTTACCTTGGCCACCCTGCACACAAATTCTGCCGCGTCCACCATCAACCGCATCATTGATGTTTTCCCTTCGGATCAGCAATCCCAGATTCGGGCGCAACTCTCGCTCGTACTAGAAGGCATCTTATGCCAGGCGCTATTGCCGCGTGTTGAGAAGAGCGGGCGCGCTATGGCGCTTGAAATCCTCATTCCTAATGGCGCGATTAGAAACCTAATCCGCGAAGATAAGGTCCACCAGATCTATTCGATGATGCAGACTGGTCAGGACAAGTATGGAATGCAAACTTTTAATCAGTCGCTCGCGACGCTTGTTCATAAACGACAAATCTCGATGGACA
>JALYTI010000272.1 GCA_030854375.1 Acidobacteriota bacterium
AAGTTTAGCTTCTTTGCCGTTTCCTCCGAGACTACCGACATTCCCGATCCCGTATCGAGTACGAAGCGCAAGAGATCCTTTCCGCCGTTCACACGCACCTTCAAGATGGGCCGGCTGTCAATCATTTCGAAAGACACAGCAGTCTTGTTTTCGCCAGCCAATGAATAGAGGGCCCCTTGTCTTCCCAGGTATCGTAAGAAGTCGATCAACCCGCGAATGCGTGCGCGTCGATCAGCGTCGGTCTTCGGAGCGATCATCAAAAATCGCTCGTAAGCGTCGGCCGCCTCCTTATATTTTTCGCTTCGAGCCGCTGCCTGGCCCAGACTGAAAATATAATCAGGCTCGGAAGAATCAAGACTTGCGGCGCGACGCAATCCCTTGATAGACGCTTCGAGCCGATTCTCATAGAAATCGATCATTGCTAGTCCGGCGATTGCAAGCGAATCATTATCTTGAATGCTGAGAGCGGTGCGAAACTCTTCAACGGAATTGCGAAAATCCCCCGAGGCGAGGATGACGGAGCCTAACAAGGCATGCGCGCGTGCAGACAGCGGGTCTGACAAGATGACTCTAGCTGCATGGTCATAAGCATCTTGAAGAAGCCTTTGCTTTAGAAGTGCAAAACTTAATCCCAGGCGCGCGCCGTTGTCATGAGCGTCTTTCGCGAGCAACTCACGAAACAGTTTTTCAGCGGTCTCATAATCTCCATCGCGTACGGCCTTAGTGGCGCGTCGCCCTTTGTCGTCGCCGGCAGTTGCAGCTAGTACGGTCCCCGATATCAGAAGACAAAGAATCACCGCCGGTAAAAGTGCGGCCGGCATTCTGCGGAGCCAGCTTTTCACATTATGAGAATGCATGACTGCCATCTTCTGCGTAAATCGTCAAAACTAAAAACTTGAAAGTTGAATTGGAACTTGTTACTTCAAAACTTCGCCTGTCTTCATTGACCAGAGAACCAGATCAAGTTCGTCGAAGTCAATCCTGATTTCGCGCGCAAAGACTCGTAGCCTTTCTTCTACTTCCAGATAACGAGCTCGGGTAGAGGGCGGTTTGGACGTTTCAACCACCTTGAGATCCATGAGGCAACTCATAACGTGCTTATCGAGAATCGCATGACCCTTTAGCCCAATGTTTCTCAGGAAATGGCTGGCTTCTTTGTATCCCAACCCCTTGATCTGCTTTTCCTGAGCCAGCCAGTCGCGACGCTCAATTGGATCTGCAAAACTTTCCAGCTTTTTGCGCAAGGCCATTTTGCAATGCTCGCGTAAGTAACTTCGCGTAACGACGATATATCCCGGCCGTGCCACGGGAAAGCGGTGCGCTCCGGCATTCCTCAAAGCCAGCGTCATCTCTTCGCGCTCGCCGTTCATGAGAAGTGGTCTAACTGCTTCAACAGCCCGAAAGCCCATGCGCGCTGACGCACCGGCGGTAAAAATACAGAAGACCAACTCTTCCCAAAATAGCGCGTCACTTCCCTTGCGCCACACATCGCGAAATTGATCGAGCCGAGCCCGAATTTCTTTTTTTCGCGTTTGGTGCGAAGCGCGTATGTCTTCAACAACGACGGTCTGGTGATTACGTGTCACTAGTTTGTCAATGTTCAGATTCTAGGTTTGCACTTCTAACGTTGTCAACGGAATTGGACTTCAGGTTCTTTTGCTTCGCTGAAACCTTCTTTCGCTGTTGACATCCTTAAGTAGCGTAAAGCGCATCCAAAAGGACAGTCTCGCTTCGCGCTCTGCAACATCGTGCTATGATCTCATTGTTGCTGATTTGCTGAAGCGACGATAGGAAACAAGGTATGCACAAATCCAGAGCGCGCTCAATAAATATTCTTTCTGCCGCACTTCTGTTGTTCACAGTGTCGGGTCTTCTGCCCGCGCAGACAACAACGAAAGTACAAAGCACGCAGTCCGCCGAAAATCAATCAGGCGCTCTACAGTCTCCCAGCACACCCCAACCTGAAACTACCAGTAACAACGAAATAACGCCGATCTACGGTCTGCAGGGTGTTTTGATCGAGACGCTGGACGGAAGGATCATATCAGCGCAATCAGCAGATCAGGCATTTAATCCGGCCTCCGCTGTCAAGCTTGCTACAGCTCTCGTCGCCCTTCGTAACCTTGGCGCGCAGCATCGTTTTACAACAGGTTTCTGGACTAACGGTTCTTTTGATAAAGCAAACGGAAGAATTCAAGGAAACTTGTATGTGACTGGTCGCGATCCATCTTTTCATTACGAACATGCCGTAATGATTGCGCGCCAGTTGAACAGTTTGGGAATTCGAACAGTGACCGGCGACCTGATCGTAGCTCCCGGATTCACCATGAACTTTAGTTGGTCAGCAGGCCGATCAGGGGATTTGCTTTACGACACCCTGGATGCCGCGTTGAGATCCAATGAGGCAACAGTCGCATGGACGACTGAGCGGATGGCCCTCGCCGATCAATCGAGTCTTCAGACAGTTCCAAGTGTATCTGTAATGGGTGACGTGTACGTGGGATCGGCCGTTCCCGGGGCCCGGCTGCTTCTGACACACAAATCGAGCAAACTCACCGACGTATTAAAGGTCCTCCTATGCTATTCGAATAACTTCATGGCCGAACGAATCGGCGATGGCCTTGGAGGCACTCAATCGGTCCGCCGTCAGCTAATTAGCATGTTGGGAGTTACTCCAGGTGACATGCAGCTTGCGTCGTTGAGTGGTTTGGGAGTGAATCGAGTCACGCCAAGGGCAATGATGAAGCTCTTGAGAGCTCTTCGGACGGAACTTCAAAGGAACAGATTATCGCCTGCCGATATCATGCCAGTTGCCGGAATCGATCCTGGAACGCTGGAAGATCGGTTCACTGGCCCGGCATGGCAGGGGAGTGTAATAGCAAAAACCGGCACCCTTGTAAGAACGAATGGTGGTGCCAGCTCCCTTGTTGGTCAAATGGGAACTGCAAACGGAGAAGTGCTTCTTTTTGTCATAATGAATCAGCATGGAAATGTCGTGCGGTTTCGAGAAAATCAGGACTCCCTGATTATGAAGGTTCAGCTCAGCCGCGGCGGACCGAAGCCCTTTAACTACAAACCTTTGGCACTCACGATGAAACTCGCAGACACGGAAAGTGTCTCAGGATCGGCAGCCAATGAATTCGAGCCAAACTTGAAAGCGCCGCTCAACTCTCCCTGAAAACCCTTACAATCCAAAGCATTATGCCCCGCCGATCGTAATGACCGACGGGGCGCTTTACCGTCCGCCTGCGCACGTGTCCTGCGTCATCTCGTCTGCTGCAGACCATGTTTCATTGCTCGAGCCACACGTCTCCTGATCCACAAAGATTCTCTTTCACTAAGGCTCGAAAGGCCTCAGTTTTGGGATCCCAAGTCACACTTTGCATGGGAAGCACCCTTCCGTCTCCGTTACAAAAGGTAACGCTCTTCTGGGTTGGACCAGCCCAAGATTTGCTCAAAATGGGCCAATTGCTGGTGAAACGTTGCTGGCACGTGTGTTGCCCAAAAGGCTGCGACGCAACGCTCATAAGACCGTGGCGCCTATTTAGGACAGACGTTAAGGATGGAAATGAAAAACAAATTGAAGGTCAAAAATGCTGAGTCACCTTCAGTAACTTTGGTGAGGGTAAAGAATATGCTTTGTGAAAGAGCTACATCTGACGTATCCGACCGAGGATTCTCCCTAATTGAGTTGCTGATAGTAATCACGGTAATGGGAATCATAACTGCCATCGCTATACCTCAGATGATCGCGCAGCGTCGGCTTACGCGTTCGACTGCTGTGACTCGCGAAATCATGACGCAATTACGTGAAGCGCGGCAGTTAGCGATGTCGCAGCGCCAAGCAATTACGTTTCAATATGACAATTTGACTCAATCCATCAATATTATCGATCACAATAATGTTGATACGGTGCTGAATCCGAATAGCGGATTTGCTGTGCTGACGGCACTAGGTTATCCAAACACTGTTGGTAGCGTTGTTATCTCAACAAACGCGCTCACTCAGGGCGGACTTACAAGTGGTGAGATCTCATGGGGCATCCCCCCGAGTTTGCCGGGTGCGCCCACAACCGCCGACGGTGTCGCAGTTACAAATATCGCCGCCTCGAATAACCAGCTTAATATCACGTTCCAGCGAGATGGATCAGTCGTAGACCAAACCGGCAACCCTGTCGATCAGGCTGTTTTCATCTACAACAATCTAGCGCCTAGACCCACTGCTTCAGCAATCTCTGTCAGAGGCTCATCGGGCAGGGCAAAAATCTGGAGGTACAACAATGTGGACTCATACGTTGAATAGTCGCTCCCGTTCAAACAC
>JALYTI010000273.1 GCA_030854375.1 Acidobacteriota bacterium
TCGCATTGAACCCGTTGACCTGCCATTCGACAACGGTTCGCTCCCTGAAGGATCGCCGGCCGGCACGGGATGGGACGTACCACCAAACATGACACTGGAAGACATCGAACGGCTGGTAATCGAAAAAACTCTTCAGCGTACAGGCGGAAACAAGCAAGCAGCGGCGAACCTTCTCGGCATCTATCGACCGCGACTTTACAGCAAGATCAGGAAGTACAATATTGACGTGGCCGGTCTTGTTTCCGCGTAGTCGTCAAAAGAAATAGTTAACCGCGGGGCGATGCGCGCGATTCTAGATTGGGCACTTCTCGTTTAAGAGAATTTGAGTCGCCTCGAACACTACCTGTTCCTGCGCTGCAATCCGCTGATGCAATCACTCAAGAGCCAACCCTTCATTGAGGGTCGTTTGCAGAGTATTGACGCACTCCGTGGCGTTGCGGCACTCGGAGTAGTCCTTTATCACTCACTGCTTCAGACCCAGAACGCGCTGCCTGGTAACTTTCTCAGATGGCCGGTGAAGCTGCTTCAATTCGTTAGCTCATTTGGCTACATCGGCGTGTTCCTCTTCTTCGTTATTTCAGGCTTTTGTATTCACCTGCAATGGGCCAAGTCGCGCGCTAACCAACAACCGCAGTCCATACAATTTGGATCCTTTTGGAAGCGGCGCATTCGCCGGCTTTACCCGCCTTATCTGATTGCTTTTGCGCTATTCATGATAATGGCGGCGCTAACGACCGGCATCAATGTCACGCATTTCTTTGTTTACGACATCGTGATGCATCTGTTGATGCTTCACAATCTCGATCCGAATACCTGTTACAGCATCAACGGAGTCTTCTGGACGCTGGCAATCGAAGAGCAACTCTACCTCGCTTATTTTCTTCTGCTTTTCCTGCGGAAGCGATGGGGATGGGGACCGACACTGGCTATCTGTGCGCTGGCGCGCGTGCTGTGGTTCCTATTTAGCCACGCAGTGTGGATAACGGCGGGCCAGGGAATACCCGTCCCGGAGGCGGCAGCTTCACATTGGTTTACCTGGGCGCTGGGCGCCATCGCCGTGGAAGCGGCATTCGGTTTGGTTACCCTGCCGAAGTGGTGTCGAAACCTGTGGATTGCCGCTGCAGCTATCGTTGTGGCTTCAGTGGTCTCGGTTATCCTACCCGTCACACAAAAGGATACGCTTGCTCACGATTTGGCCTGGATGTTAATGCATCCGATCTGGGGGCTTGGATTCTTTATTGTCGTGAATCGCGCGGTACAGGCGGAGCATGCATGGCTCGCGAAATTGAGAAGGCCTCGTATCGTCACTGCGGCAGCAACGGTGGGAGTGTTTTCCTATTCACTTTACCTCACGCACGAGTTGGTAATCATGCAGTCGTGGTGGTTCGTGATCGAAGGGTTTCCTCCAATATTGAACACACTCTTAATCGTTGTACCTGCGACCGTCGCCTTTGCCTGGCTGTTTTATAGGTTCTGCGAAAAGCCCTACTTGAGGAAGAGCGTTTCCAGGATCCGTGGAACGGAAGAACATCGAGCCGAAGAGCCTACGCCAGTGTTCGTCAGAACCATTCCGCCATTGGCTGATGAAGCGTGAGCTTGAAGCAAGAGTCGCCCGCCCAACAAATAACCGCAAAGCGCGCCAGGGATTCTCAAAGCTACGCAAAGAATTCTTGGCGAGCCTTTGCGGTAATTTCCTTTTATCTTGTTTTAGTCGAGCTGATAAGTAGCGACGCTGGTTGGGGTTTCAAAACACCGTACCTTATAAATCTGCACGCGATCATCGCCGACCTTCGAAGTAACTCGCTCCAGGATATATTTCGCCAGGTTCTCCGCTGAAGGCTGCAGTTCGACAAACGGATCGAGCTCGTTGATGTTTCTATGATCAAGATATTGAACAACTTCATCAGCTGCTGTTTTTAGCTCAAGAAAATCTACGAGTAGTCCGACGTTGTCTAGTTCCCTGCCACGCGCATAGATTTCAATCTTGTAGTTGTGGCCGTGAAGGTTCTCACACTTACCCTTGTAGCCACGCAATTGGTGCGCGCTCGAGAAGTTTCGCTCAATCATCACTTCAAATTGTCCAGGCATGGTTAAGATTTCAAAGTCTAGAGTCGACCGTTCAAAGTCGCAAGCTAGAGCATACGTGAATTAGTCGCAGAGGACGGAAGTGTTCGCAAAGATATGTTAGGAACTCTGCGGTTTTGCTCGTGTACTGCGCAGCTGGTTGTACAGATTCAGGCTAGCGCGGATCGAACGAAGTATTCGTCGGGAAACATTGCGCGGAGGTCTTCAATACGGGAAGTTACCCGGCACTGGGGCAGACTCTTCAAAAACAGCCGGCCATAGCTCTTGGTCGTCAGACGTGGATCCAGAACAGCAAGAATGCCGCGGTCCGTTGTGCTCCGTATCAGGCGTCCTAAGCCTTGCTTCAAACTAATGATTGCCTGGGGCACGCTGTATTCAAAGAAACTAGATCCACCTTCATCTTCAATGTGACGCTGGCGCGCGGCGACTATTGGATCCGTCGGCACGGCAAATGGCAACTTGTCGATAATGACGCAAGACAATTGCTGACCGCGCACATCGACTCCCTGCCAAAAACTGGACGTAGCAAACAGTACCGCATTCGGAGTTTGCCGGAAACTTTCGAGTAGCCGTCCCTTCGACGCACTGCCTTGCAAGAAACAGGGATAGTCGAGCTCCGGCATTGCAAGATCATACAGCGATTGCATTCCGGTCAAACTCGTCGAGAGGACAAAAGCGCGCCCTTCAGTGGCATTTACAATCTTGATCACTTCGGCGGCCGCGGCGCGGCCCCAGTCAGGTGAACGGGGATCGGGCATCTTTGCCGGCAAATACAAAAGTGCCTGATCCTGGTAATCAAAGCTAGATTCGGCAATCAGATCGTCGGCCGAAGCCAGGCCCAGACGCTCGCGAATAAATGAAAAGTTGCCTGCGCTCGAAAGAGTTGCTGAGGTCAGCACCACCGTATCAACTTTATCGAAAAGTTTATCTTCCAATAATCCGGAAACATCAATCGGCGAGGCACGAAGGAACATTCCGCGCCCGCGTCGTTCTGTCCAATAAACAAACTTCTTGTTCTCGCCGGTAACAATGAACTGCAAATCGAATTTGGTTTGTCTGATCCGGCGTACCAGGTTCTCCACCTCCGGAGGTTTCTCTTTTAGCGCATCGAGCGTGGTTTCCAGTCGGGCCATTGCCCCGTCCAGCGCGAGGAAGCGATCGCCGAGTGGCGTCGGTTCAATCTCCCCGTCCTGGTTCTTCCGGGCGAAACTACCGGGGATTATCGGATAGCGTCCTTCTTCACCGCGGCCTTCGCGGAAACCCATCCAAAATTCATCAGCAAAGCGCATCACACGGGCTGACGTTTTAGTTATTTCGCGGTCCGCTGCCGCATCCTCGTAAGGAACAGCACCGACGTCGCGTATTAGATCATCCAGCTGATACGTCGACACCTGCACTCCGAAATACTCGGATGCGACATCCTCAATCAGGTGGGCTTCATCGAGAATCACTGCCGAATAATCAGGAAGGACACTGCCGTACATGCTGTTCCGCAGTGCCAGGTCCGCAAAAAACAGATGGTGGTTGACAACAACGATGTCGGCATCCTGCGCGCGCTCGCGCATGCGCGTAATGAAACAAGCATCGAAGTCGGTACACTTCTGGCCCAGGCAAGTTTCTGAACGCGCATCTATGTGACGCCAGAACGAAAGAGACTCAGGCAGGTTTGACAGCTCCGCGCGATCGCCGGTTAGCGAGAATTTCGACCAGTGCGTAACTTCGTCGAAGTAGTCCAACTCATCAAGCCCTTCGAGCACTGGGGAACTTTCTGCCCTGCCCAGCCGGTGAAGACAGAGATAGTTGTTTCTCCCTTTCATGTAAGCCGCTTTGAAGCTCTTCGGCAGCACGCTCTGGAGAAAAGGAATATCTTTCTCCATCAATTGTTCCTGGAGATTTTTTGTACCCGTAGAGATGATGACGCGACCACGGCCGCCGAGCGCCGCCGCAACGGCGGGAACCAGATAGGCGAGCGTCTTTCCCGTCCCGGTTCCGGCCTCCACGATCAAATGTCTGCGTTCTTCAAAAGCACGCATCACCGCTCGCGCCATATCAATCTGGCCGGGACGGTGTTCGTATTCAGGATGCGCCTGAGCGATTAGGCCTTCAGGGCCGAAGATTGTCTGCATTGGTCGGAAGTGAACTGGCTGCTAAAAAAGAATCTAAATTGGTCGCGCGAAGAAGGCTAACAGCGGTCATTCAGGCACCCATCGCCTCTGGCTGAGAG
>JALYTI010000274.1 GCA_030854375.1 Acidobacteriota bacterium
CGAAGAGGGTCTCGAGTCATACGGACATCGCGCCTACGACGTAGTGCTTCTCGACGTTTCAATGCCGGGCATCGGTGGCCTCCGGGCCCTGGAAGAATTTTTGAAGATGGATTCCGATGCCGTCATCTTGATGATTACGGCTTATGCGACCTTTGATACCGCAATCGCCGCCTGGGAGCACGGTGCATTCGGCTGCATCCGAAAGCCATTCCAAAACGAGCAAATCACGGCCACGATTTCCGCGGGCATTAAGCGGCGCCGCAAAGAAGAAGAGCGGCAGACGCTGAGACGCGCAATGAGTCGCGCGGTGGATCGCGGCGCCATCGTCGGTCGCTCGGATATTATGCAGGAGGTTTTTCGGTTGGTTGAACAGGTAGCACCTGCCCGCTCGACTGTCTTAATCACGGGGGAAAGCGGAACCGGAAAGGAATTGATAGCGAAAGCGATTCACGAGTCGAGCCCGCGCGTCGGCAAACCATTTGTGACCGTCAATAGTTCCAACATTCCTTCCGAACTTCTCGAATCAGAACTCTTCGGTCACACCCGCGGAGCTTTCACGGGTGCGGTAGCCGCGAAAAAAGGACTGTTTGAAGTTGCGGATGGCGGCTCAATTTTTCTCGATGAAATAGGCGACATTCCGCCCGAAACGCAGGTGCGGCTTCTCCGTGTTATCCAGGAACGAGAATTCACTCCGCTTGGTGATACAACGCCGCGTCGCGTGGATGTGCGCATAATCGCGGCTACCAACATTGAGTTGAAAGAAGCTGTCAAGCAGGGAACGTTTCGTGAGGACCTTTATTACCGGTTGGCGGTGGTGCCGATTGAGCTGCCGCCGTTACGCGACAGGCGCGAAGACATCCTGCCCCTGGCTCAGCATTTTATTGAGAAGTATAACGAAGAGAATGGCCGCCAGGTGTCCCTGCAGATAGCACCTGATGTGTTGGCGATGCTCGAAGCTTATTCCTGGCCGGGAAATGTTCGTGAGCTGGAGAATGCGATTGAGCGTGCCGTAGTGATCGCGCCCGGTAACGAGGTTTCACGCGAGTGCCTGCGCCCGGAGATTAGCGATCCGCAGTCAGTGATCGTTGCTTCGCAGGAAGGCGCCAGTGTTGGCGCGGTACAAGATCTGGGACGCGGGATTAATTTTTATGATCAGGTACGTCGCTTTGAAATAGATCTTATTCGCCGCGCGCTCGAGCAGACGGGTGGACATCAATCGCGGGCAGCGCGCTTGTTGGGAATGAATGCAACGACACTCAATTCAAAAATCAAGACTTACAGGATTAGCCTGCGGCCATAGTTGAAGAGTAAAGGCTTGGACCAGTCTGCCCATACGAACTATGAGAATGTTATCAAAGCGAGCCTGGTTCAGAAATGTGGTTGCGGAAGCGGCGACATGCACTTGCTGTCCGGCTATGTGTGAACGGACGGCGGTTCTTAGTGAATTAAACGGCCCTCTTTCGGCACGGATAATGTTTATCGGCGAAGCACCGGGACGAAAAGGCGCCGATCAGACGCGTGTACCGTTCTCCGGAGATCAGTCAGGCAAAAACTTCGATCGTTTTCTCGCGTCGATTGGTTTAAGCCGCGACCATATTTTCATTACCAGCGCCGCTCTTTGTAATCCGCGGTCTGACTCCGGAGCTAACCGGAAACCGACAAAAGGCGAGCTTGCAAATTGTTCTAACTTTTTGCGGCAGACTATTGAGATCATTAATCCAGCCCTTCTGGTTACACTCGGTTCGGTGGCGCTCGAAGCTTTGAAGTCTATTGAACCTCACAATCTAAACCTGAAAGAATCGAGTTCGAAGATCCATCAATGGAGTGGGCGCGTGCTTGTGCCCATTTATCATCCCAGTCCCCAGGTTCTGGCATCACACCGGCGCGAGAACGAACAATTGAATGATTACAAAGTTGTAGCACGAGCAATGGAGCAGGCAAATGTAAAATCAAATGCTCGTGCTTTGCTGCGCATCGTTTAGAAAGCGGACTTGTCCGCCTCGCGCGGCGGGGCACAAGTGCCCTTTCTAAACGAAGCACCAATAAACTCGCGGAGCAACGATTACGATTTGATGACGAATGCAACCGAACAAATAGCTGTAATGGAACTGCCACTGAGCGAGACCCATGCGCGCCTGGGCGCCGAAATGCGTGTGCAGGATGGCTGGTATGTACCTGCCTCCTATGGCGATGTGTTATTTGAATACGCAGCGGTGCGCGAACGTGGCATCGGACTCACCGGCCTCATCGATCTATCTTCCCGGGGCCGCATACTGGTGAGCGGAACGGAAGCCATTCAGTTTCTAAACGGTCTGATCACAAATGACATGAAAACGCTCCCTGAGAATTGTTGGATGCCCGCGGCATTTCCCAATGTGCAGGGCAGGCTGATTGCGACAGTACGAGTCATTCGCTTGAAGGACGATCAGGAAGGCTCTCCAACATTTCTGCTAGACACACAGGCAGCGACGCATGAACGCGTCCTTAAAACTATTGAACGCTTTACGCTGGCCGGCGACTTCCGGGTTAATGACATCACAAATGAAACTGCCCATTTGACCTTGCAGGGAAAAAAGGCAGCCGAGATAGTTGGCTCTGTTGTGAACAAGGAAGCAGCCGGATTGGCGCCTAACGCTGCCCTACAGACAGGCCAACAAACTAACGTGACGGTGGTACGCGCGACGCACACCGCAGAAAATGGCTTCGATCTAATTGTAAATTCGGATCAGGCGAGCATTTTATGGAACGCTTTGACCCACGCAGGTGCGCGGCCAGTTGGTTACAATGCTCTCGAAATATTGAGGATTGAAGCAGGGCTGCCGCGATACGGCCAGGACATGGATGAAACCAACGTCGTTACGGAGGCTGCCCTGGATACGGCGGTTAGTTTTACAAAGGGCTGTTATGTCGGTCAGGAGATCATCGCCCGCATCAAATATCGCGGGCATGTAGCAAAGAAGCTCTCGGGCCTCTCATTTACCCGATCAGTGAAAGCCGAAGCCGGCGCGCTCATCAAATCAAATGACGATAAGGAAATCGGACGAATAACTTCCGCGGCCTACTCACCGCATCTGGGTCGCACAATCGCGCTTGGCTATTTGAAATACGACTTTATTGCTTTCAAGACGAGTGTGAAAGTTGTTGGCGGCGATACCGAACTTCCGGCCCAGGTGACAGAACTTCCGTTTGTGCGTGGCAGCTTCTTTGAGGGTCATTAGGATGACTGCTGAAAGGGATCCAGCTCTACCGCCGGAGAGTAAGCAGCAGCATGATCTCGATTATGAGCAAGCTCGACTGGCATACTCAATCATTGAGTCACTCCTCGAACACACGCGGGTCGTGAGCGACCTCATCGCCGTGATGGCGCAAACTCTCGATGAAGACACCACCAAAGCGCTCACCCAAACTCCGGTCTGGACAGCTTACCTTGACAGTCGACGCTCCATGGAGCGAACCCGAGCTGATATTGAGAAATTTGCCGACGTGCTGAAAAGTCTCGACAAGCAGGGCTGAAACTTTTTTGGAGTGCGGCGACTGGTCGCCGCTTTTCTTCGACAGCTCGAGTGATGTCTGCGGTGGATGTCATTTGCTATAGACAGCAATACAAAGCGCCGCCAAGCCGGCGCACTCCAAAGAGTCGAGCGTAGCGAAGGAGTGTGACGCACGGAGGACTAACTTTTTGTGCGGACCGGCAGGAATCATTCAAGCGTGCAGTCTAATGCACCATCATAATTACCTGGCGCTCGCGGCCGCCATCAAACTCGCAAAGGAAAATTCCCTGCCAGCGTCCGAGCAGCAACTTTCCGTCTCTGAAGGGAATGGTTACGGATGAGCCGACCAAAGTTGCTTTGATGTGGGCGTCGGAATTTTCTTCGCCGTGACGAAAGTCCATCCCGTGTTGGGGAATCAGAGTGCGAAAAGCGTGTAGCATGTCGCGCTGAACATCCGGATCAGCGTTCTCATTTACAGTCAGGCCCGCTGTTGTGTGCTGCACATAAAGCACCACCACGCCTTCACGTTCAGTTGATTCTTTCAGCTTCTCCTGCACCTGTTCGGTAAACTCGACAAGCTCCTCGCGCGCTTTGGAGCGAACCTTAAGCGTGTACATGGTTGCTATTGTAGAGTTTTCCTAAGAATGAAAACAGTTCGGCCTGATCAGGATAAACAAAAGCAAGACCCGCACTATTTATGCCCATCTTGCTCGAGTGGAGAAGTGGTTGGCCGCGAGCCGGCTAATTCCTCTTACTCAGCTCTCGTAACTCTCCCTGGACCGTTTCAATTGAACTTTTAAGCTCGTTGGTTAGAGA
>JALYTI010000275.1 GCA_030854375.1 Acidobacteriota bacterium
TGGACAGGCAGGCGTGAAGGCGTTGCGTGAGTTTGTCCAGCAAGGCGGCACACTCGTTTGTTTGAATCGCGCCTCAGACTTTGCGATTGAACAATTTAAACTACCTTTGCGCGACATCGTCGCCGATGTCCCTGAAACAGATTTCTTTGTGCCCGGTTCCATTTTGCGCATTGAGGTTGACACTTCCAGTTCCATTGCTCAGGGCATGTCAAAAGAATCGATTGCCTGGGTCGAAGACTCACCAGTTTTTGAGGTTGTCACCACTGGAAAAGACAACAGTCGCATCAACGCATCAAGCGTCCGCGTGATTGCCCGCTACCCGACGGACAGCAATCCCTTGCTATCAGGTTGGCTGTTGGGAGGCAATCGCATTAAAGGTAAAGCTGCGCTGGTCGAGGTCACAATGGGCAAGGGCCGCATAATTCTCTTTGGGTTTAGGCCTCAATACCGTGGCCAATCCCTGGCGACCTATCCCTTATTCTTCAATGCAATCAGCGGCAAATAATACCTTGTCATCAGCGGTGCGACTTAAGTTACTTGTGGCAGCGATCGCAAGCCTGTATTTCTTTTGGTGCGCCTATGATCCCTATCAATGGCATTTGATCGATGGAGTGAATCTCGTCATTCACGAGGCAGGTCACCTCATCTTCAGCCCGTTCGGAGAATTCATGATGATCGCGGGTGGCTCGCTGTTTCAGGTGATCATGCCCGCACTCTTCGTCGGCTACTTTCTTTATCAACGACAACTCTATTCGGCGGCGCTGGTGCTCTTTTGGGTTGGCGAGAGCGTTTTGAATGTCTCGGTGTATGCGGGAGACGCGGTGGCTTTGCAGCTGCCACTGCTCGGCGGCGAAGGCTCAATGCACGATTGGAACTATCTGCTAAGTAGTCTGAATCTACTCGATTCGACGATACAGGTTGCCGGTGCGATTCGCTTGTTGGGCACAATCATCATCGCACTGGCCGCGTTCGGGTCATTTATATTTGCGAAGCGCGAGACCAGATCGGGGCAGTAGCCCGACCGTCAGGAAGGGCGTTGTGTGTTAGCTATCGAGGCTCTAAGGGTAATGGGTTTGCCTCAAAAGTCATCGACCATGTCAATTTCGGCTTTGCCGCCTGATGTGGGGCGGTGGCTATGCCCCGCCGTAAGGATGCATTTTACCTTTTGGGCTACGCCCTTGGGTGCGGACTTGGCCTAACCAATCCGAGGCTAAGCCCGAACCAGGGCATAGCCCGGAAGTAATCTGACTGCTGTCGGCGGGGCACAGCCACCGCCGCGCATCAGGCGGCGAAGCCGGAGCCACAGCGACAGAGGACTCTTGGGGCAAAGTCAAGGGTGATCACGATTGCTTGTCGCTTGTGAGTCGCGACGCCCTCCCTCACGGTCGGGCTACTGCCCCCATGGCGGGCGGGACGCCCGCGGTCCCAGTAGTTAGCTTGAGTGTGGAATAGAGAAACGTTACTGATCGAGATACATCTGCGCCGCCATCTTCGTTAGCTTCCAAACCCGCGACCACTCAATCCGGCCATTCCCATTCTGCCGGCCAGTTATTTTATCGAAGAATAGCTTGCGAAATACCTTGCCCTCGCGTCGTAGCATGAACTCCTTTGCGTAAGGCTTCGCGGTTTCGAAGAAGCTGAATTCTGGATCGGTGCAGATGCCGATGCCTTCCAGGGTCATCAAGGCGCGCATGATGTAGGTAAAGTTTGCAGGTAAACGGAAAGGGTATTCATAAACCACTTCGGCCAAGTCGTAAGTGAGTTCTTTAAACTTGACTTCGCCCAGCTTGAGGTTGAGATAAACCTTGAAGAGTCTTTCAACCACAGGTCGCACTGTTTCCGGATCCACACCCGGCTTGAGAAAATTGAGATTGATGATGTCCTGGCCCAGCCCGTGCACGTCCCGAGCAACCACATGGAAAAACGCGTCAATCATCCGCGACTGCAATTCGGGCGTGATGCGGCCGACCATGCCAAAATCGAAAAACGCGAGATGGCCTGAATCCATGACGAGCAAATTACCGGGATGCGGATCGGCATGAAAGAAGCCATCTTCGAGGAGTTGCTTCAGATAAGTGCGAACCAGTAAGCGGTTGACTTTAACAGCCGAAATGCGGCGGGCTCGTAACCCTTCCAGATCAACAACCTTCGTACCGCGAATAAACTCCAGCGTCAACACCTTTTGGCTCGTGTGCGACCAGTAAATTTTAGGAACGCGAATCGCCCGCCACGTGCGGAAGTTGTAGCGGAAGCGATCTGCATTGCGCCCTTCCTTTACGTAGTCCATCTCTTCAAAGATGGTAGTGTGAAATTCTCGGAGCATGCCCTCCCAGTCGGCGTTCTCATTCGCCTTTGGGAAGAACCGGTTCGTCAACTCTACGATTTTGAAAAGAACCGCGACGTCAAAACTTATTATTCGTTCAAGGTCAGGGCGCTGCACTTTTACGGCAACTTCCTCGCCGGATGACAAGCGAGCTCGATAAACCTGGCCCAGCGAAGCAGAGGCGACGGGCGCGCTGTCGATCTCCGCGTAACACTCTCGAAGACTTCGACCGAGCTCCAATTCGATGCGGGCGTAGGCTTCGGCCGTTGAAAATGCGGGAACCTGATCTTGCAGCGTTGATAACTCTCTCACATAGGCGAGCGGCAAAAGATCAGCCCGAGTACCGAGTGCCTGTCCGATCTTGATGAAGGTTGGCCCCAGACCGATCAAACTATTACGCAGCCACACCGCCTGTTTTTCGAGACAAGCTTTTTTGTTGTCCGAGCCTTCACCGCCGCGAAAAACTATTAAACGCAACGACCGGACTAGCTTGTCGAAACTGACATGAAGAATCTCGCGCCAGCGCGCCTTTAGTCGCGCAGTCCAACTGCCGGCCCGTGTCTCCTCCCGAAGACGCGCCACCATGCGCCGGTTGAAAGTCGCGCGGACATCGTAGGTATCAAGAAACAAGTACAGCGTAAACAATCCAAGCACTCGGGCGACTCTGCCGACTCGCAACCAGCCAGCCAGACCGCGAGCTTTAAGAATCGTTGCCACCATTTCATCGCTCAGCGGTTCTGGAGCCGGACTGCTCTTCATTTGAGCAGAGGTGCTTACACGATGCTCGACTACCGGGTTAGCACCACCATTTCCTTCGGTCGGGAGCGGTGTTATAGGGATTAATTCCTGGTTATTCATAAAATGTGGTAACGCGTCTGACCAATGGCTGCCGGCGACTCTTCTCCTGCCGCCTTAATATCTTAGCGGTTCAAACCAGCGATAGCATGTGACGGGAAGCCTCACGTTCAAAATAACTCTGTGCGCGCTTTACGTCCTTCCCGATTTGCGCTCTCAACTCCTCCATCGAAGCAAACTTACGTTCATCGCGCAAGCGATGGAGGAAGCGAACGCGAACCACGCCGCCGTAAAGGTCGCCCTCCCAATCCATTACGAACGTCTCGACTGAAGGTTCCATCACGGTCTCAAAAGTCGGCCGAACACCCACATTTGTAACGCTGCGCCGCCATTTGCCATCGATTAGAGTTCCGGTCACATAAACCCCGTTCTTAGGTATGACGCGGTTCTTTGGATGCAAGTTGGCCGTAGGAAACCCCAGCTGGTGACCTCGTTCTGCGCCTCGTTCCACAAGGCCTTCTACTCCATAAGGACGACCCAGCAGCCGGCGCGCAAGATTTACTTTACCCTCAGCCAACAATCCCCGTACTTTGCTCGAGCTCACTCGCTGTTTGCGAAAACGAACTTCAGGCACCTCGTCTGCAAAAAATCCGAGCCCCTCGCTGACGCGCCGAAGCAAATCGATGTTGCCCTCACGATCATGACCAAAGGCGAAGCCGCGGCCGAGGTAAACTTCCTTTGCCTGCAGACGTTCCTTCACGACCTCGCGAAGAAAATCCTCGGCCTTGATCATGGAAAATTGTTCCGTGAAGCGTACGACGACAGTTTGCTCGATACCGAGAACGCCAAACCCTTCGACCTTTTGATCCAGAGTTTGTAGCAGAGGTGGCGCCGATTCGGGATGCAACACGGCGCGCGGATGAGGATCGAAAGTGATCACGGTCGGAACCGCACCAGTTGCACGAGCTCTTTCGACCACGGTGCGGATGATCAATTGGTGCCCGAGGTGTAGACCGTCAAACACGCCAAGGGTTAGGACCGTTGGTCGTTGAATGTCGGCGTTGTCGGTTCCGTGAAAGAGTCTCATCATGAAGGGCCGGGCTGCGCGCTGTCGGTGGAAGTTGCGAAATCAGATTTTTCATTTCTCATTTTTCATTTCTCATTTTTCATTTTCAGTCCCATTATTAC
>JALYTI010000276.1 GCA_030854375.1 Acidobacteriota bacterium
GATTGCGGCCCGCAATTCAACCGCGTCAACGCGGCCAAGACGTTTGTAAACTATCTCGCCCTTTGTGTTGTAAAGAAAGGTCGCCGGCAACGCACCGCTCCATTCGCGATCCACGGCGTTGATTGCCGGTTCCGGGTCGACCGCATTCAACAAGTAAACGGGCATCGTAGCGCGCATCTTCCGCAGAAACTTCGGCACTTCGGTATTGATGTCCTTCAGATCGTCGAGAGTGATCGCGATGAAGTCGAGTCCTTTTGGACGGTATTGCTTGTCGATTTTCACCAGATCCGGAAACTCGTCGCGACAAGGTTCACACCATGTGGCCCAAAAGTTCACGAGCAGAGGCCGGCTGCCGTTTCCTTTCAGCAGGCTTAGCAGTTCCTCAGTGTTAACTGCACGCGCACGAACTGAAGCCTTCACCGCGCGCACGATGTGGGCCCTGCGAGCTGCCGGAGCCCTCGAAGATTGCGCAGTCGCGCTGAAGCTTCCGAACAAACCACTGAAGCAAACAACAACGACGAGTCTTAGCACGTCGAGCCGGATGGATCTGAAAACTAGAGACATCTAATCAGCACGCTTGATCGAACAGCCGAAAGCGTTGGCCGTAGTCTTCGTAACAGGCTTTCCGGACAAGGTTGCGTCGAGCGCGTCACGCAAATCATTAGAGATGACCTGCGATGTGTCGCGGCTATTGTCTATGCGCCCGTGATAAAGAAGCTTGTTGCTGGCGGCGACGAAATATGCCTCAGGCGTTTTGGTGGCGCCGAGCGCATCGGCAATCTTGTTGCCGTTGTCCTTGAGGATCACGAATGTCATCTTGTGTGCAGCTGCGTGCGCTTTTACAGCATCAGCTGGCTCAGTCACATTCGAGTTGATGCCGATGACGTTGATTCCGCGCGCCCGGTAATCCTGCGCGAGTTTTTCCATGCGTTCGTTGTAGGCGTTGGAGACCGGGCATTGCACGGCTATGAAAATCAGCACAGCACCGTTCTTTCCCTTAAGTGAGTCAAGGGAATGCTCCTTCCCGTTGGTGTCGGGAAGTGTGAAATCTGTAATCGCAGCCCCGATAGCAGGCGCCGCGGGAACATCGGTGTCATTAGTTCTTGCGATGCTGGCAACGGCGGCGATAGCAATCGCAAGCAGGGCGGCAAGCATTAACGAGACTACACTTAGCTTCTTCATAATTGGCAACTCCTCTTAGTGGTAATAGGAATGGGGAAACCAGGTATTTGGAAACGGAAGATTAGCAGTCTGAGATGACGCGTGCAAGCGAGTGAAAGAGTGGGTTGATGCATTTGAGTGCCTGTACTACAACGATGGGGCCATGAGGTCAGTACCACCACGCGGTAGCGGGTGGGTTCTTGAAAGGAACATAGGCTGATCGAGCATGAATGCAACGGACCCACCCGCTACCGCGTGGTGGTACTGACCTCATGGGCCCGCCCTTATTCCAAATATTCGGGTTCTCAAATGCTACGGGTTTGAATGCGTCCGCAGGCGAATTGCGATGACGAGTGCTGTCAAGATAAGTGTCACCAGCGCAGACAGCAGGCAAAACTGGCAGAAAGCCTTGATGACGAACGCCTGGAGATAGAGGAGCCAGAGCGTGGTGAGAAACATTACTGCCACGACTACTGTAAGTAATTGACCAGCTACCTTGTATCCAAAAGCCGCGAGCGTCGTGAGGCTGAAAACCAGAAAATAGCCTGTCGCCCCGACAAGCGCGAGAGGAATACCGCGTACGGAAGCATACGGGCTGGAAAGCACCTCCGAGCAACCCATGACAATCGTACAACGAACGCTGCGGCCCGATAGATGTTCGACTGTGAGATAGAGTGAGTCTGCAAGTCCGATGAGCGAAACGAAAGCCGCGGAGCCATAAAGCACTGACGCGCTTCTGACTCCCCGAGCGGAGTTTAGATTGTTAATTTCGTTTGCGCTGCTCACGAAATTCCGTAGTGGGTCAGGGATGTGCGGCGAGTTCGGCGTTGATGAGCGCCCGCAACTTGTCGGGCACAAGCGATTCGAAAGGCACTTCGCGGCCATTTAGAAAGACGGTTGGTGTTCCCGTCACTCCAAGCGCGTGCCCGCGCTTTCCGTCCAGGAATATCCGTTGTTCAACAATCGAGCTGTCAATGTCGCGCTTGAATTGCGCCAGATTCAAACCGATTTTCGTCGCATACCCTTCAAAGATCGGTCGCACATCAAAAGCTTCGTGCCACGCAATTTGGTTTTCGTAAATCAAATCATGCATTTCCCAGAATTTGCCTTGCAGGCCGGCGGCCTCGGCAGCTCGCGCCGCAGCCAACGCATGCACATGAGTGGGTACCAGCGGATACTCACGGAATACTAGTCGCACGCGTGTTCCGAACTCATTATGAATCGTTTTCAGGACGGGGTGGAGCAGTCCACACGGCGGGCATTCGAAGTCGCCAAACTCCTCGAGTGTTGCCCGTGCATCGGCTGGGCCGAGTGCATGCGGCGGGTCGGCGCCGGGCTCCTGAGTGTTCGCTGTGTTAGTCGCGGGCGACGCACCGGGCAAAGTCGAAGAAGTCGAAGCCCTGGGCGAGGTAGCCGGAGGTTCAGGAGTGGGGCGCGTCAAATACCAGACCGTTAGCACCGCCGCTACCAGCACTGCGCCGATGATGACAAATGGAAGAGCGCGTTTCATTCAATCAACAGATCAATGAGTATCGCTAAACAGACCAGCAAGGCTCTACTGAACAGAATAGCCAACCGTCTTGTCTAGATCGCCATTAATGTAAATTTGGACTTTGTATTTCCCGGTGGGCCAGTCCTGCGGCAACGTCAAATGGCCGTGAACTACATTTTCAAGAGCTCTGGTGGTGTAGTCGATGTCTTTGATCTTCTGGTTTTGGGTGCCGTCGGCATCCACAATCCACCATGAAAACTTCATTTGCGTTCCAGACTTTGCCTCTTTCAAGGTCGTGACGCAATGGACGGTCCGGTCACTCGGAGCAAAGGAATCCGTCTCTTCTCCGGGCGCGCCACTATTATCCTTAGCCATATGAACTTCCTTAATCGCCGACGCAGATCCGGATTTAGCCTGGGTGTTGGAATTAGAATTAGCATTCGAGTTGGTCTCGGTATTGGTGTTTTTAACCTTGCCAAGGCTACACGCGAGCACGACGAAGAGTAAAAGTCCGGCGGCAAGCCAGGCTGGGTGGTGTTTCATCTTAAGTTTCTCCATATGATTAGGATTGAGTAGTCATTAAGCCGCCGTAGCCAGCGCGGCGGCAAGGGAACCAAAAATATCCCGGCCGTCACTCGACCCCAGCAGATCTTCACAGGCGCGTTCAGGATGTGGCATCAGGCCCAGCACGTTGCGCTCCGCGCTGCAAATACCGGCGATGTTATCTCGCGAGCCGTTTGGGTTAGCAGCCACCGTGACGTCTCCGTTTTGGTCGCAGTAGCGGAACACGATTCGGGCTTCTCGTTGAAGTTGTTCCAGCGTCAAATCGTCACAGACGAAATTTCCCTCGGCGTGGGCGATCGGGATTCGCAGCACTGATCGTTGCTGCAACTCATTTGTGAAAGGTGTGTCTGAAGTTTCAACCCGGACGAAAATGTGTTCACAAATAAAATGCAGATCCCGGTTACGAATCAGCGCCCCTGGGAGGAGACCTGCTTCGCAAAGAATTTGAAAGCCATTGCAAATACCTAAAACGAAGCGACCCGTGGCGGCAAACTTCCTTACCGATTCCATCACCGGCGAAAAGCGAGCAAGCGCGCCGGCTCGCAGATAATCGCCATAAGAAAACCCGCCGGGAATAATCAGAGCATCATAAGAATTTAGATTTGTGTCGCGGTGCCAGATGAAATCTACGGGCTGGCCAACGTGCTTTGAGATCACGTGATAAGCATCGTGATCGCAGTTGGAACCCGGAAAAACAATAATTCCGAATTTCACCCTTCAATCTCCACGCGATAATCTTCGATAATCGGATTGGAAAGAACCTCGCGCGCCATCCGAGCCACCGACTCGCGCGCTGCTTCCTGATTCGCCGAATCCTCGAGACCAATCTCGAAGTATTTGCCCTGCCGAACATCCGAGATTCCGGTGAAGCCGAGTAGCTCTACGGAGTGATGAATAGCTTTACCCTGGGGATCAAGAACCCCCGGCTTAAGACTGACGTAAACTTTCGCTTTCATATCGTTTGGCACAACTCCCGAAATTTCCCGCTCATACTAAGACATAACATTGCTTCATGTGTAGCTAATAGCATAGTATCTCGGCCCGCGACGTTAGTATTCGATTTAGAAAACAACTTCCTACAGGCA
>JALYTI010000277.1 GCA_030854375.1 Acidobacteriota bacterium
CAAAAAACTCGACCATATTTTTAATGGCACAACGGCCGACTGGACCCACGTTATCATCGACGTTGAAAAGAACCGGCACATCGGGGAACTGATAGTTCACTGGCGCGATCACACTTTAACGGCGAAAGACATTAACCCCGATATGTATATGGCCTTGACGCGGGCCATCGCGAAGATTGAAAAGCAGGCCCTCAGGCTTAAGGAAAAGGTTATTGACCGAAAACAGGGAGCGCGACGCACGGCCGCGGTGGCACCAACCCCTGACGGCAACCTTGAAGCGGAGCCCCGACCACCCAGAATAATCGCTGCTCGTCGTTATTCAATTAAGCCGATGACTGCCGAGGAGGCAGCAATGCAACTGTCGTCTGCGCCGGATCAGTTCATCGTGTTTCGCGATGCTGACACCCAGCGAATTGGTGTGCTCTATAAACGCGCCGATGGAAATTTCGGGCTGATCGAACCTTAAATAGGTTAGCGGGCGTTGTAATTTCACCAGCAGGCGATCACCCCGTTGCGCGCCCGCGGACGGCCCCTGGCCCGGAAAGTAGATCGATATGTACGTCCCGTTCTTCTCGTTCTTCCTGCCTTCTAACATCGCACGCGACCTTCCATGAAACAAACGGCAGACACGAGTCAGGAAACTAACGAAGCGGCTCCTCACATCATTGTCATCACCGGTCTAAGCGGTTCTGGGATGTCCTCAGCTACTAACGCTTTTGAGGATCTGGGTTACTTCTGCGTTGACAATCTTCCGATCACGTTGTTGCCCACGTTTGCGCGGCTGGTCAAAGCAGGGTCGGCCCCGCAAGGCATTGAGCGCGCCGCCCTGGTGATAGACATCCGCGAAGGAACCTTCCTGGCAGATTTTGAGAAACAACTAACCGCATTGCGGGCCGCCGGTCTCGGTGTTTATGTTTTGTTTCTCGAAGCGTCTGACGATGTTTTGCTGCATCGTTTCAGCGAAACGCGCAGGCCGCATCCGGCTGACAAAGAATTGGGCTTGCTCCAGGCAATCCGCGCCGAACGCACAGCGATGGCGCGCATTCGTTCGCTCGCCGATCAAATCATCGACAGCTCTGAACATACCGTCCACACCCTTCGTCGTCACCTTTTGGAGCGGTTCAGTCCTGATCGCAAGGGTGGCCCCATGCGCGTTCAGATTCTGAGCTTCGGACACAAGTTTGGTAATCCGGGCGATTTGGAATTACTGTTCGACGTCCGGCACTTGCCGAATCCCCACTTCGTGCCTGAGTTGAAACCACTTTCTGGCCACGACAAACGGGTAGTGAAATACCTCAGATCGCAACCGGAGGTTGAAGAGACATTGACCCGCTTTAGCGATCTGCTGGACTATCTCTTGCCTTTATATAAGCGAGAAGGAAAATCCTATGTGACCGTGGGGATTGGTTGCACCGGAGGGCGTCACCGTTCCGTAGTGATAGCGAACGCCCTGGGGCGGCGGCTGCGCAGCGCCGGTTTCGACGCCCATGTGGTCCACCGCGACGTGAGAAAAGCGAAGAGTCACCGGTAATCGTCTCGCTGCAAACGCGGACGAATTTCGCAACATTTCGAGAGGAGCGGTTCGATGAGCAAGAACCCAGAGCAGCCTGCAACCAGGGAAGAGACGCGGAAGATAGCGGGTGTAATTGTCACTCACGGGCACCTTGCGGGCGAATTGCTGGCGGCGGCTGAAATGATTGTCGGACCAATTTCCTTTATTACCGCCGTTTCAATCGGATGGCACGACGATGTGGACGCAGCACGCGACGAAGTGCAGCGCGCTATCACTCGCGTGTCCCAGGGAGCGGGCGTGTTGCTGTTGACTGATATGTTCGGGGGCACGCCAACGAACATTGCCTCGATGTTTTTGGAAGACGGCAAGTTTGAAGTAGTAACGGGCGTCAATCTGCCGATGGTAATCAAGCTGGCTAGCCAAGCGGGCAATCTCACACTTGTGGAGACTGCTCGTCGCGTTTGTGACCTCGGGCGCCAGGGAATTTACCTCGCCGGGGATCTTCTCGCGCCTCCCGAAAAAAGCGGCGCAAGCTAATGGTCGAGCGCACTCTTCTGGTTAAAGCACCTCTTGGATTGCACGCGAGGGCGGCGGCAAAACTTGTGCGCGTAGCGAGTGGCTTCCATAGCGAAGTGCTATTGCGACGCGAAGACGGCAGCGCGACCGCGGATGCCAAGTCAATTCTCAGCGTACTAATGCTTGCAGCCAGCCGCGGAACTGAGCTCCAGGCGATTGCGGAGGGAATAGATGAAGAAGCAGCGATGAATGCTATCGCTAACCTTTTCGCCGATGGCTTCGGCGAAATCGAGTTGGGGTCCTCATGATGACAGAACATCCTCAAGAGATCCGTTTCAAGGGCCTCGGTGTCTCTGAAGGGATTGTGGTTGGTCAAGTCCTGCGAATGCACGATGGCACTCAGCATATTTATCACTGGAGAATTAGCGACGCGGATTTGGACGCTGAGCGTGAGCGCCTGCGCGCCGCCGTTGGTTTGGCAAGCCGGCAGGTACTCACTATTAAAGAACAAGCCGAGGAACGCCTGGGAAAAGATCACGCCTATATTTTCGACGCCCACCTACTTCTGTTGGAGGACGAGAAACTCCTCGCCGACATTGATCGGCATATAACCCAGGAGCACGCAAATGCCGAATGGGCCGTAAAGGTAGTCGGCGATCGGCTGTTATCACTTTATTCAGAAATTAAAGATGAATACCTTCGCGAACGCGGGTCTGACATTGAAGACGTCATTCAGCGTTTGCTCGTAGCCCTAAGCGGCGCACAACCTAAACATCGCATCCTTTCCGAAGACGCGGTAATAGTTTCTCAGGATCTACTTCCCTCCGCAGTAGCTGAGCTGGATCTCGATCACGCACGTGCGCTCGCCACCGATACCGGCGGCTGGACGTCGCACACGGCGATTCTTGCCAGGGGAATTGGGATTCCTGCGGTGGTTGGACTGCGCGACTTTTACCGCCGGACAAAGACCGGTGACAAGATAATCGTTGATTCAGATCGCAATGAAGTGATTCTGCATCCCTCTAGTTCTACTTTAAAACGCTATGAAGCCGAAACGGCAACGCGAGTAAAAGGAAGAGGGATTGCTGATCTACAGCCGGGCGGACCTCTTCGAACTATGGATGGAGTTGAAATCACGTTGAGGGCTAACGTAGAGGTGCCTGCGGAATTCGAGGGAGTAGAGAAATATGGCGCGCGTGGAGTGGGCCTTTACCGATCCGAGTTTTTGCTTGGAAGACGCGGTGTCATGGTTTCGGAGGAGGAGCAACGAATAGCCTACGAAGAGATTGCGACACTCGCAGGGGATGATGGAGCGGTTATTCGCCTGTTCGACCTGGGTGGCGGAAGCCTGCGCATGCAATTTCCGGATCCCGAAAAAAATCCAGCGCTTGGTTTGCGCGCAATTCGCTTTGGTCTGCGAAATGAAGAGGTGATGCGCACCCAAATTCGCGCCATTTTGCGCGCAGCGGACAAGGGAAAACTGAAAATCGTTTTGCCTATGGTCGCCGACGTGAGTGATGTCAGACGAGCCAAAGTAATAATCCAGGAAGAGATTGCAAACCTGGCGCAGGCGCGAACTGTGTTTGGTGAAGTCAGCGTCGGGGCCATGATCGAAGTTCCCTCGGCAGTTTTGATGGCAGACCACATCGCGAAAATCGTTGACTTCTTCGAGTTAGGAACAAATGACCTGGTGCAATATACGCTTGCCGTCGATCGCGGCAATGACGAAGTTGCAGACTGGTTTCGGACGCTTCACCCCGCTGTACTCGAGAGTATCGACCACAGCCTCAAAGCAGCGCGCAGGGCTGGAATACCGATGATTGTTTGCGGAGAGATGGCTTCCACGCCGGCTTACGCCGCACTGCTCGTCGGCCTTGGGGGTACTGATTTAAGCATGACACCAACTGCGATTCCTCGCGTGCGTCGAGTGATTGCAGGCATCGACTCGCGCGAGGCGCGCGCAATTGCGGACGAATGCCTTAATTGCGAGACCGCCGACGACGTCGAGAATCTCGTTCGCGAACGTTTCACCCACCTTTGGCCCCACCTGTTTCCCGCCTCAAGCTTGCCTGCATCCAGACAAAGCAAATAGCCCAAGGCAAGATTCTTCTAAGAAATCGAGCTTTTTGAGTGTTTACTACTAGCGGAGCACAGGTTTCTGCAGCGGCCGCCAAGTACATTCGAAGCTTGAAAATTTCGAAAGAGAATCAGGACGACTATGAAAAACCTAACAATTGCCCCATTTTTATTGATCGCCGGAGTTGCCATCACC
>JALYTI010000278.1 GCA_030854375.1 Acidobacteriota bacterium
TTTCCCAGGCTGATCTGTTCTAAAACTCCCTTTCTCAGATTCGCGTTCATTCGCGTTAATCCGCGGCTGAATGTTCGGTGCGCCTCCACTATATTCAAAGTGACGCATTACCCAAGTTTGAAGGCACTCAGACTGGCACCCACACTATGATATTGTCAATTTAGATAAACTGCAGTAGCCCAATGAATTGAGGAGCACGATAATGCGACCAACAGAGTGC
Source organism: Acidobacteriota bacterium (assembly GCA_030854375.1). Classification (GTDB taxonomy): domain Bacteria; phylum Acidobacteriota; class Blastocatellia; order Pyrinomonadales; family Pyrinomonadaceae; genus PSRF01. The sequence continues at coordinate 221 of JALYTI010000278.1, forward strand.
CTTATTCGGTTCATCTAGGCTTGGCGCCAGCAATGCCGTCAAAGGGGAAAATCAGAATCGGTCCTGCCGGCTGGTCTTATAGAGACTGGGAAGGCCTGGTATATCCGCACAAGTCAGGCGTGAAATTTGATCCGCTCGCGTACCTGGCGAGGTTCTTCGAAACAATCGAAATCAACAGTAGTTTTTATCGTCCCTTCACCGCGTCGACCGCCGATTCCTGGGTAAGGCGCGTCGGCGAGTCCGCTGATTTCACGTTCACGGCCAAACTTAACCGGATTTTTACGCATGAACGCGGTAAAGCCACCGAAGCAGATGAAAAAGAAGTTCGCGAAGGAATGGACGCGCTACGAAGCAAAGGAAAGCTTGGCGCGGTGCTGATTCAGTTTCCCTGGTCGTTTAAGAATACCGACGACGACCGCGTTTATCTAATGAAACTGCTGAATCGTTTCAAAGATTATCCGCTCGTTCTCGAGATTAGACATACATCCTGGAACAACCCTCAAATTTACGAATGGTTGGAGGAGCTGGGCGTCGGGATTTGCAACATCGATCAGCCGCTATTTACAAAATCGGTCAAACCCGCGGGCCTGACTACTTCTCAAGTGGGTTATGTGCGTCTTCACGGAAGGAATTATCAGGATTGGTTCAGGGAAAAGGCTCCCCGGGACGACCGATACAACTATCTTTATTCGCTGGATGAGTTGGAGCCGTGGATCACGAGAATTAAGGAGATTGCAGCCAAGACGAAAGAGTCATATGTAATCACGAACAATCACTTTCGCGGCCAGGCTGTGGTGAATGCGTTGGAGATTAAGTCGACACTTCAGGAAGAGCGGGTGGTCGCGCCCGCCCCGCTATTCAAGACGTACCCGGCATTGATCAACTCCGCCATTCCTGATACCGCAGAGACCGAAGTCGAACCTAAGCTCTTTAGCTAGACAGGCTTGTCGCCAAACCTCAAAGTCCCGAACACTATCCACAGATTACGCAGATGGCAGTAGCCCGACCATTAGGGAGGGCGTCGCCACGCGGCACTCCAAGCTGATTGATTCCGGGATGCGTCATCAAGTGAGTGACCGACGCCCTCCCTAATGGTCGGGCTACTGCCCCAACGTGTAATCTGCGTAATCTGCGAAATCTGTGGATGTCTTTGTTCAGCTGGTTGCGCCTTGCGCAACTGTCTGCGCGAACGCTATAGGTAAGCCATCCGGATCCACGCAAACCGCCAACTTGATCCCCTCACCCTCTCTTTGTGTAGGCGGCATGACAAAAGTGATTCCTTTGGCTTTCAACTCTTCATATGTCTTATCGACGTCAGCGACGTTAAACCCGATTGAGCAGCTGCCGGCTTGCTTCGTGGGATCGCCCGCAGGAGGAGTTGTTGATTTGGTTCCGCCCCCGTGCAATGCCAATGTCGTCGTTCCCGTTTGAAACTCAGTCCAATCTGGCGACTGAAACTTTAGAGTAATTCCCAATCTGTCGCGATAAAACTCCACTGAACGCGACATGTCGGAAACAACGACCATGGTGTAATCGATTTGCTTAAACATCTTCTACCTCCGCTATTGATATTTTTCCAGACTCATTTCTTTCGCTCTTTTCCGGCTCCCAAAGCGACAATCACATCAAACTCATCTTTCGTCAGGGGCATGACTGAAAGCTGTGATTGTCTGATCAGCGGCAACTGGCTCAAACGCTTATCGTAGCGAATTGCTGCCAACGGAACAGGGCTCTTGAGAGGCTTGACGGCTTTAAGGTCAACTGCGAGCCACTGCACATCGTCGGCGGTCGGATCCGGGTAGGCACTCTTGATCACTTCCGCGAGGCCGACGACTGCTTTGTCCTTTCCCGAATGATAGAACAGGACACGCTCGCCTGTCTTCATTTCACGCAAGTTGTTTCGAGCCTGGTAATTTCTAACCCCACTCCAGTCGGTGACCCCATCGCGGACGAAATTGTCCCACGAATATGTTTCCGGCTCCTGCTTGACCATCCAGTAGCCGGGCTTTGTCTTGTTTTTCATCTCATTTCCTTCGATTCTTGTTAGATGAATGGCGACAGCTTAAAATGTGCGGCCCTGACGACCTCTGTAAGCCGGCGGAAGAAATGGAGTAAGACATGCTAAAAGAGGGAATTACCGCGCCTAACTTCACCGCGAAAAATGAGAAAGGTGAAACTGTACGCCTCAAGGATCTTCGCGGACAAAAGATAGTCCTTTATTTTTATCCGAAGGACGATACGCCTGGATGCACGAAAGAGGCCTGTTCATTTCGCGACGCGTTCTCCGACTTTAAGAAGCGAGGGATCCGGATACTGGGCGTGTCGCTGGACAGTGAGGCTTCTCACCAGAAGTTTACTGCCAAGTACAAACTTCCTTTCACGCTGTTGGCCGACACCGATCATTCAATCGCAGACGCTTACGGGGTTTATGGCGAGAAAAAATTTATGGGCCGCAGCTACATGGGCGTCAAGCGGATGACTTTTCTCATTGACGAAAAAGGAAAAATCAAAAAGGTATTTGAAAAGGTCAAACCCGAAGAACACGCGCGAGACGTGCTGGAGGCCTTCTAAAAGTTTAGGATCCAGCAGCGCCTCTCGATGGCGGTCTAGGCTGCCACCCAGACGCCGATTTTTTCGGGTTCCTCCCCTTCAGGATTCCTACCCGGCATTAAGCCCTGGAGCGCGCTAAAAGAGCTCGGTACATCTCGCTTACGCTGCGGGATGGTAAGCTCCTGTTCCTGAATCAGCAACCCCTCGGAAGGCTCATTGATGAAATACACGCGCATGTTATCAACTACCTGGGTCTTGATTTCCCGAGTCCATAGCAGCAGATTGGCGATCGCATCTCCAATCTCGTCCTTACCCAGCCGGGTCTCGTGCGCGATCTCCTTTTGAGTGCGCGCCCCTTTCTTAATTGCTTCTCTTACGCGTTCTACTGGGGTTAGCTTGCTCAGCATTCTGGGGTAATTTGCTGAAGAAGGAGAGGAACCATCGAGGAAACCCATCCCCGATTGCTCAGAAACAGGCTGACCGACACATCGCTTTCGAGCCGACCTATATTCCTTTAGGGCACGGCGACTGTCAGTCACTTTCTTACGGATGCAGCTCTTGCAGTAAAGATTTCTTCCATCTTTCCGGGCCCGACAAACCCCAAATTCAGATAAGGGCAGTTGTTGGCAACAAATGGGACAATTCTTGCCGATAACACCAAGATCTTCCGTCATTTTTCAACGCTCCAATCAAACTTCTGACTTAAATAGAATCCTCGCTTGAAGAAACAGTTATCCGTAGTCCGGGTTTGAGAAATTTCCCGTTCGCAGATTGGCGTTGAGTTGATTGTTGGCGACGGGTCCTACTGCAATGGGTAAGTCGCCGCGGATTGCCTGAGCTTCTTCACGATCTTATGAAGGATATGCTCACTAAAAACCTGATAGGAGTCGCGTAGCAGGCCAGCGGGGGCCAGGCAAAAATTTTATAAGAGCGAGTAACCTACAAAACGCAATCACAATATCAGGTACGACTTCAACGCTTCATTCTGGGCAACCAATCTTTACGAGGGAGGGCATTATAGTGATCGCAATTTTTTTTGCAACCCCTTTTTCGATCCGGGATGGTCCATCGCTTTATCACGTTACAATTCTCATCAATAACCCTGATACATCCTTGTTTTTGAAAACGCAAACAACTCTCTTGCGTGAAGATAGATGATCACATAAGGAAAGATCTTAATCATTGAACTAAGCGGTTGGGCATCGATTACTGTAGTTTGCAACTTACAAATTCTCCTGATAAATCATTAACTTCGTGAATACCGACAAACCGTTCGCCGTCTGTATCGCGCAATCCCTTCTACTAGCGCGAGCGTGGTCCAACTATTAGTAGTTGTCATGAAGAAATCAGAGAGAACACACAGCGGCGGCTCGAGGAGATATAAAGAGAAATTATTTATTGAAGTGGATAGATCGGGCAAGCCGCTACTTCGCGCGTATTCCGATGTCGCGATGTTGTCGGACAAGGGACATACACCACGCTTCATCGTTCAACAAAGAAGGTTTGTGTGCAAACTTTTAATGCGAT
>JALYTI010000279.1 GCA_030854375.1 Acidobacteriota bacterium
GGTATAGGTCTTTCCCGCGGTTCATCCCTTTCTCGCCTGGAGGTTGCCATGAGGTCCAAGCTTTCAGCCCAAATATTGCTGCTTTTGTTGGTTTTCCTGCTTGTTTCCCTGCAAAACGCCTATGCTACAACCGACCCCCAGGCGCTCGCTCGCAAGGCCACCTCAAATGACGCGGCAGAATCTGCCCGGGCGATTTCAGAATTGCGTGCGCTGGGTCCGGAGGGACTGAATGTACTCCTTCAGGTTTACGCAGACGAGATCAATCGCCAAATCTCGAGTCCGGGGCTGGCTGCAACGCCTGAGTGGCGGCGTCTGAGCAGCGTTCTCGATGCAGTGAGTCAGCAAAAGGACAGCTATCTATCCGGCCTCTATTGGTACACCGATATTGGAGAGGCTAAGGCAGCGGCACGCGCCGCGGGTAAGCCGATTCTCTCGTTGCGATTACTCGGCAAACTGAACGAACAGTTTAGCTGTGCGAACAGCCGCTTCTTCCGTACCACTCTTTATTCGAATGCGGAAATGTCAAACATGCTTCGCGACCGTTTCATCCTGCACTGGCAGTCTGTTCGTCCAGCACCGAGAGTAACGATTGATTTTGGCGACGGCAGAAAATTGGAGCGCACGCTAACCGGGAACAGCATCCATTACGTGCTCGACTCTGAAGGTCGACCCCTGGACGCGCTCCCGGGACTTTATGGTTTCTGGGCATTCTTACGTGGACTCGAACACGCGGAAGGAATCTTTAAGCAGTTAAAGGGAATGGACGACGATGCTCGCGGTGCTGCGCTGGCCAAGTATCATCGCGCGCGTATCGACGCTCTCACTGCCGCCTGGGCTGTTGATACCGGCAAGTACGGCGGCAAGATCCCAGAATCATTGCTGGCACGCATCGGTAAGGGGCAGGGGCCACCGAGCGCTCTGGAGGCTGCTCCCGTGGCCATGACGAAGAGGACGCTTATTGAAGTGAACGTACTCAACGCCATCATGAGAGATGCGAATGTGCTTGGAAGAGTAACCGATGAAGCGGCATGGACAAAGATAGCGGCTCTGCATGCCAATGATGCCTTCCTCGATTCACGAAGTCAGTCGTTAATTCGGCGGCACAGCGGGAATTTGTTCATCACAACTGGTTTTCCGGCAGAGGCCGAAGCGCAGCTGTCCAGGCTTATCGATAAGCTTCAACGCTCGATTGCGTTGGACACGGTGCGCAACGAATATGTGCTGCACACGAAACTTCATGGCTGGCTTATCGCAGATCCAACCCGCGACGACGTTGACGCACTTAATGAGAAAGTCTATGCAGAGTTATTTCTTACGCCACGTTCAGATCCATGGCTGGGTTTGCTTTCTGCGGAAGACTACACGGCACTTGAGGGAAGTGGAATAGTCAGGTAAATGGATCTTGAATGAAATTCGCGAGTCGATGCCACAGCTCATTTCATCCTTGCGATGATCGCGTCAGCAAACTCGGCGGTCTTGGCCGTCCCGCCAATATCTCTGGTTAGCACTTTACCTTCCCGAAAGACCGTCAGCATCGCGTTTTCAACTCTATCAGCCGCTTCGCGCTCGCCAAGATGACGAAGCATGAGAATACTGGATTGCAACAGCGCGGTTGGATTAGCGATACCCTGGCCGGCTATATCCGGCGCTGAGCCGTGGACAGCTTCAAACACGGCCCCCTTCTCGCCGATATTTGCTCCCGGCACGAGTCCCAGGCCCCCAATCAATCCCGCGCATAAATCCGAAACTATGTCGCCGTAAAGATTTTCCAGCAGCATCACATCAAACTGTTCGGGACGCATGACTAATTGCATGCAGGCGTTGTCAACAATCTTGTCGTCGGCCTGAATGGTTGGATGGTCCTTCGCAACTTTATAGAAGCACTCAAGGAAGAGACCATCAGACAACTTCATGATGTTCGCCTTATGAACCGCAGTAACTTTCGTGCGATGTTCCCTCTCCGAAAATTCAAAGGCGAACCGAGCGATGCGGGTCGAAGCCTTCTCGGTAATAATCTTAATGCTTTCTACAACGCCGGGAACGACAACATGCTCAATGCCTGAATAGAGATCCTCGGTGTTCTCGCGTACGACCACTAGATCAAGTTCGGGATAACGGCAAGGAACATTCGGCAGCGCGCGCACGGGTCGCAGGTTCGCATAAAGATCGAGCGTCTTGCGTAAGCCGACGTTGACCGAAGCGAAACCCTTTCCGACCGGCGTCGTTACCGGACCTTTAAGCGCAACCTTGTTTCGCAGGATCGAATCGAGTAACTCCGCCGGCAGGGTTTCACCAAACTTTTCCAACGCCTGCGCGCCTGCGTAGTGGGTTTCCCATTCAATGTCTATCCCTGAGGCTTCTATAATCCGCACTACGTTTGAAGCAACTTCAGGGCCTATGCCGTCGCCGGGAATCAGTGTGATACGATGAGACATAAGTTGTGTTCAGTGGTTAGTAGTTAGTGGTCCGTGGTCATCACATGACCAGCAATTAATACTGCAGGCGTTCATCTCCCGTCTACATCTACCCGACCGGACTTCTATTTCGCAACAGAATAAAGCCACAAATGACAACTGACAACTTTACCTCGGACGAAACTTGAAGTAGATGAACGGATTAGTGAAAACAGCCGACGTTGTTGTCGTAGGCGGTGGCGTTATCGGTCTGGCGGTCGCGCGTGCGTTGAGCTTGCGCGGGTTGCGCGACGTTCTTCTAATAGAGCGTAACGGTCTCGGAGCCGAGGCATCTTTCGCCGCCGCTGGAATGCTGGCCCCCCAGGCGGAGGCTAATTGTGCGGACGAATTTTTTTACCTTGCTTGCCAGAGCCGCGACATGTATCCGGCGTTCGCAGCCGCGCTGCGCGATGAGAGTGGAATAGACGTTGAGTTAGAAACGACGGGAACACTTTACCTGGCGTTTACCGAGCACGATGTCACCGAAGTGGAAAAGCGTTACCAGTGGCAAAGTGAAGCCGGACTTGCTGTCGAAAGATTAACTTCCGCTGCGGCTCGAAGCCTCGAGCCCGCGATCGCTGAAAACATTCGTGGGGCTCTGAAATTTCCGCTTGACATGCAGGTCGAAAATCGCCGGCTTATAAATGCCCTCGCTCTTTCAAACCAGAAATTCGGGGTCCGCTTGGCCACAAATACGCGTGTTGAGTCGCTCACAATTGCCCGCGGTCGCATGGCGGGCGTGGAGACTTCGCGCGGTTTCGTTGCTACCGAGAAGGTGGTCATTGCGAGTGGCGCCTGGAGCTCAATGCTAAAAGCCGAAGACAAAGCATTGCCGGATCTTCGCATCGAACCAGTTCGCGGTCAGATGCTAAGCTTCACAGCGAAACCGCAGGTTACTGGCCATGTAGTCTACAGTCCGCGCGGATACATCGTGCCGCGAAGCGATGGACGCCTGCTGGCGGGATCTACTACAGAAAACGTAGGCTTTGACAAGCGCGTTACTGACGAGGGAATTCAATCCATCATGACGGCGGCAGTTGAAATATCACCCCAAGTTTCGTCTTTGCCAGTCAGCGCATCATGGGCAGGACTGCGACCGCGCGCTGCTGACGATTTGCCTGTGATAGGTCCGTGTGCTGAAATTGAAGGGGTGTGGTATGCCACCGGCCATTATCGTAATGGAATTCTGCTGGCGCCGATAACAGGAGAGTTGATCGCCAGGGCAATCGTCGACAAAGTGGTCTCACCGGCGCTTAATACTTTTTCCCCGGACCGCTTTGGCCTGGTTTCCGTAAACTGATAGCTTCTAAATGTATCGAGTCTCAAAACTGATTCAAACTATTCCGATGAATTCTCTGGCTCAAGTACTCAGGTTGTGGGCGCTGCTTCTGTTGACGATATTCACAGTTGGCAGCAGCACTGCGCAGACCCCTCAGGGACCGAACGAAAACAAGGGCACGGGCCCTGCGTACGAGTCGCGTTCAGCGAAAATCTTATTTGAAGAGGCCAATTCTTACGTCGAGAAGCGATTCAGTGAGTTCAACAAGCGGAGGCTTGCTTATGATCGAAAGCTCGAATCGAAGATTAAGGAGGAACAGAAGGAGACCGCCGCAAAGTATGCTGCAGCGCTGGAGGCCAGGGGGCCACTGTCAGGTAACGACGTTTATTATCTCGGTATGCTCCATCACCTCGCCGGCAACGGCGATGCAGCACTCGAAACGATGCGCGGGTTTTTGAAGAGTGAAGGTAGTGGCGAATTCCTTCAAAACGCACGGGCCGTGGTGGTCTTATACGCGACTCGAAAAAATCTTATTCCCGAAGCCGAGCGCGCAGTGGAAGAC
>JALYTI010000019.1 GCA_030854375.1 Acidobacteriota bacterium
GTTCTACGGTGTCGCCGGTGCCTTCGCATGAAGCGCTGCAATACTTACCGCCAGGCTGCGCAGGACAACTACACACTGGGTTCTTGCACTGGTTTCCTTTGTCGTCTGCCATAAATCCTCCGTATGACTATTTAGTTGGGCGCATACAGTAACACATGTATCACCCAATGACTGATTCATTCAATTCCCGCCTGACTCATTCAGCGCAGCCGATGACTCACAACCAAGCTTCAGCGTGGGAGTTTGTCCAGGTAAAAAACGAGGTGGCAATCTGGGCCGCTATCCGCGCATTGTTTTCCAGCAGGGCGATGTTGGTTGTGAGTGTCGCTCCCTGACTTTCCTGGGCCATGCGTGAAAGCAGGAAAGGCGTGAGTTTCCTCCCTACCACATTCTGATGTTCGGCCTCCTGGAGCGCTTTATCCAGTACAGTATTGAGTTCGGCAGCAGGGATTTCATACTTGTCCGGCACTGGCACTGTAACCAGCAAGGCGCTTTTGACTCCTAAAGACTGCTGGGTAAGAAAAAGTTGAACTACTTCGTCCGGTGAATCAGCGCGTGCGTCTACCGGCAATCCACTGCCTCGTGAATAGAAGCCAGGCATTTCATCACACTGATAACCCACAACCGTAACACCGTAAGTCTCCAACCACTCGCGCGTGGCTGCAAGATCGAGAACGATCTTGGCACCAGAGCAGACGACAACGATCGGAGTTGAGGCGAGTGCCGGCAGGTCGCTGGAAACGTCCGATAGTAACCCGCGATGAACGCCGCCAATTCCTCCGGTTGCGAATAGCTTGATGCCCGCGCGATAAGCAATCCAGCTTGTTGACGCTACTGTTGTAGCTCCGTTCCACCCTTTCGCAATCGCTATCGGAAGGTCGCGTATGCTGACCTTTTTTATCTCGTTATCGCCGGCGATGAAACGGACTTGATCTTCGTTTAGTCCGACGCAGAACTTGCCATCGAGAATGGCGATCGTAGCTGGAGTCGCACCAGCCGCTTTTACAATCTGCTCCAGACGAAAAGCAGTCTCCACATTTCGCGGTTGCGGCAGCCCGTGCGCGATCACGGTTGATTCCAGCGCAACGACTGGCTTGTTCGCTTCCAGGGCTGTTGCGACATCGGAGCTATATTTGAACAGTTCTTGATCGACCATTTATTTTGTGACAGAGACGTTCATGCGGCTTCGCCGCAGCCGCAGTGCGGAAAGGCTATGCCTTTCCGGTCAATTTTCTTAATTCTTGAGGCTGCGCCTCGGTAGACATGAGGCGTAGCCTCAAAGAATCTCAAGCGAGTTCCGGAAAGGCAGAGCCTTTCCGCACTGCGGCGGCGGCAGAGCCGCGGGTAAGGCATAACCTTTCCGCAAATGAGGCGGCAAAGCCGCGGGTCTAATGAGAGACACTTGGCGTTGCTCTAACTTTCGTTAAAGTGAACACCGTGCCTCCTTGCGGTGACCTTTCCCACGAGATCTCAGCATCGATTAGACTGGCACGAGCGCGCATGTTTGCAAGTCCGCGACCACCGGCGTTCTTCGCTGCGTCCAGATCAAAGTTCAGACCATCATCCATCAATTGCAACGTAAAATCGCCTGCCGGAGTTGCCTTAACAGTCATCTTTACCAGGCTTGCGCCTGCATGTCTCCAGATATTGCTGACCGCCTCCTGCACAATGCGGTAAATCTGCATTTGCACATTTGGCGGAAGTTGAGCCTGTTGTTCCATGGAATCGTCACAAACAAATTCGTACTCGAACCTCTTGTCAGGCGGCGCGTCCTGAATCGCATGTGACAGCGCAAATTCCAATGCAGCCGCGAATCCAACATTCTGCAGCACGGACGGACTCAAGTCTTCGCAGATGCGCCTTACTTCCTGAGAGATCGACTCGATTTCTGTGCGCAACACTGCGGGGTCTAGTTGCTTACCGCTGCCGGCATTGCCGTTGGCTGCGAGTTGGTCCCCTAACATTAACAGGTGTCTAAGATCAGCGAGAGTTTGATCATGTAAATCGCGCGCAATGCGACGTCTCTCGCGCTCGGCTTCATTGGCCAGATTAAGCCGCGCATCGGCCAGCTCGCTATTTGCCGCGACGAGTGCGGCACTCGTTCGCGAGATCCGGCGTCTCTCAAGGATTGCCCACAGCAAGGCCAGAAGCGCGAGTGCCAACAGGATTGCCAGTGCAGTTGAGGTCCAGGGAAACGGCGCCTGCGCAATAGTCAGGTCAAACGACATCCAATCAGATGCCACCAGATCCTTGCTAAAGGCGCGCGCCGTGACTCGATACTTACCCGCCGGCAGACCTTCCATCGCAAACTGCGATTCACGGGACAACTTCTGCTTGATAACAACGCCTTTGTCATCCAGAAGCGAGAAGGCATATTGAAACTGCTCGGGAAAGGTGCGGCTGCTTATCGCCGCTACGTCTAAAAGCAAACCGTTTTGCGGATATTCCAAACTGAGACCGGTAGCCAGCTCGGCGGGCGAGTGCACACGTTTACTAATCACGCGTGTCGCATACAGGGTCGGTGCTGTCCGGGCGGGACGATAACGCGCGATGCCACGGCTCGTGCCGATCAGCAAGAATCCATTTCCGCCAGCCTGAGATTGCGGGCGAACAGCAAAGACGTTTTGTGAAGGCAGACCTTGTTCAGCGTCAAGTTGGGACACGACGGGGCCAATGTGGTCGTCAAGCCTGATCTTCAATAGCCCGCTGCCGGTAGTTCCGCACCACACGTCGTTTTGTTGGCCATCCAGATCTCGGGCGAGGTAACGCGCCTCAACACCGGGCGCGGCGAGGACGCATTCGCTTCCTGTCTTGCACAAATAAACACCGCGGTTCGAGGCGAACCATAAAGTGCTATCTGGTGTGCTCAGGATCGAACGCACCGTGGTTCCCTTTAACTTCGCAAAGGCGGGATCAGACTTCACTTCTTTACCATCGAAGACGAAAACGCCTTCAGACGCGCTGCCAATGAGAAGTCGCCGATCTCCGTCAGCGAAGAGAGCAATTACATCGCGAGGGATTGTTGAGCCGGCGCTCCAGATATTCGCCACGCGGTTTTCTTCAAACCTCTCGACCCCGCGGCCGTAGCTGGCGACGTAAACCGCTCCGCGGAATTGAGCAATTGCTCGGATACTGCCAACGGCGTCAGCATTACCTGACCCTGCCTCAACATTGCTGAACGTCTGCGATTCGAGTTTCGCGTCTGAAGAAAGTTTGGAACCAACATAGAAACCACTCGCGGAGCCTACAAGTAGTCTGCCGGTGTTGTCTTCATCAATGGAATAAATAATGTTATGCGCGAGACCGCCGACAGGATTCCAGGTTGAGTCTGCCGGGTCATAGACAAATAGACCGCGGTTGGTTCCTGTCAGCAGATGGCCCCTGGACGTTTGAAAAAACGTCCGAACAAAATTGCTCTCCGGGTTGTCGCCAACAGATTCAACCCGGGCGGCATTGGGATCATAGCGGCAGACACCCCGATCAGTTCCAAACCAAATAACCTCTTCGCGATCCTGGAAGATGGTGTAAACATGATCTGAACGAAGGCCTCCCGCTGTACCATCGAATGTGAAACGCTGCGCAGACTTTGCATCGGAAGACTTCGCATCCGGAAAAATAAATATGCCACGTCCGTCTGTGGCTACCCAAATATCTCGTCCGACGGTGTGGATGCTGGTAACGGTTCCGGTTGGAGTTTCATTGCGCACAAGATCGGAAAAGCCTGCACCCGCACCTATCGATAGTGCCGGTGCGTCTTTCTTCACGCGAGTTCCTAACCAAAGCTGTCCGTTTGGATCGACTTCCAATGCACTCACGAAGAAGGTGGAAGAACGGGTTTCCATTTCACGCGCCTGTCCATCTTCTATAGCAAGCACGCCGCGGCTTAGTGATCCGGCGAACAGCTTGTTATTTACGACGACCAGACTTGTTAGTACCAACGGTCCGGGATGTTCCCTGTCGGCACTTTGTAGAGGTTGAGTCAGCAGAGCCTTTGTCTGAATTGATCCGCCCCCTGATACTCGACTCTCAAAAATGTATCCCTGCTCTGTGGCCAACAGCACGCGACCACGTTCGGGCGCGATGATCGTAGTGATCGCATGGCTTGCTGTTTCCCGTATCACCTCAAAACGGCCGGCGATCATTCGCGCGGCGCCGGCTTCCGTTCCAATCCACAGGGCGCCGTCCGGATCACTTTGCAATGCCAGGACTCGACCCGGGGACAGCCCGCTGATGTTCATGGTTTGAGTGCGGCGCCCGTCGAATCTTGCCAGACCAGCTTCTGTTCCGAACCACATTGCGCCATCAGGTCCTTGCGCAATTGCGTGCACACGATCCGAGGGCAGGCCGTGAAACAGTGTGACTGCGCCCCACTGATGCAAACCTGTAAGAGGTGTTGGCGACGGGGACGGTGTTGGGGAAGGAGAGGGACTTGGGCTGGCCTGAGCATCAACCGTTTGCGACGCGGCAGGAGCAGGAGGCAGGAGCAGGAGCACACAGAGGGCAGGAACTGCCAGGCAGAGGACAGTCCAGATTGTTAACTTGTGACGCTTTCGTCGCAAGGTTTCTCGCGTCTGCTTCGCTTTTGAAAAAAATGGTTCTTGTAACAAAAGTGGTTGTTGCGGCTTTGCCGCTCCGCAGTGCGGAAAGGCTCTGCCTTTCCGGTTAGTTTCCTCAATTCTTGAGGCTCCGCCTCCCTCTATATGAGGCGTAGCCTCAAGAAACTAAAAGTTACGGAAAGGCAGAGCCTTTCCGCACTGCGGAGCGGCAAAGCCGCGACGACTTGCTTCCAACCTATTCAAACCCTCCAACGAATAAAAGGAAAGATGGGCCTTCTACTAATCCAGATCGTTTCATGCGCCTTACTTCCACAAATTAAGATCGGCGAGGCTCTGTGTCTCCACGTCCTCGCGGCTTTGGGTCCTGCCGCTTCTGCTCTTCGATAAATTTTTTCTGGTCGCGCTCAATCCACGCCTCCAACTCCTGCGCGGCCTTTTCCAGCTCGTCGTTATTCAGTAGTCCTCGTCGCAACGCTTCAAAGAATGCGCGGGTGCGAACGTTGTAAGCGAGCTTTTCGTATACCTCGTGCTCTGTTCCTTCAGCCATCGACACGAAAAGCTTTTCGTAGAGTGTTGCCAGACGGCTTTCAACCCCGCGAAGGGAAAGGCTGCACTTTCGCGCGATGGCCCAGTTGGAAAGGCCGAGCGCAAGATAATAAAGCGCCTCTGATTCAAATTCCGTCAGCAGTGGCCGCTTAAATGAATCTTTGAACGCCGGGTCGATCATATCTGCGCCATCTTCGAGGACTGCAGCCACGAAACGCAGGAAACGCGATTCAGGATTGTTCTTATGGATGAAGCCGTAGGCGGGTGGCGGATCGACCGACTTAACTATCTTTCGTATCTCATTGATGTAGATCTCGTGGGGAAACTGCGTCCAGAAGATGATGCGCGCCGAAGGGAATTCGCGCCAGATTGCACGCGCAGCCTTCACGCCCGAGAGCTTAGGCATCTGGATGTCGAGGATGGAAACCTCAGGTTTGTGCTCCAGCGCGAGTTTTACAGTTTCCTCGCCGTCCGACGCTTCGAATACGGGCGCGTGCGAGGGAAACTCCTTTTCCAGAATCTCGCGCAGGTAGTGGCGCTGGGCCACATTGTCTTCAGCAATCAGAATCGACATCATGCTGATGATAGCTCGAAAGACTCGCCGGCTGGAATGTGGTTCACCACAGTTGCACATGCGGCTTCGCCGCCTGATGTGCGGAAGGCCTATCGCCTTCCGGCTGAGAGAAAGAGTTTTGGGGCTATGCCCGCTAGGTTAAGAAGAACGGGCGCAACCCGGATTAAGCGAACGATCTCCGGAAGTCATAGACCTTCCGCACATCAGGCGGCAGAGCCGCGCCCAACAAAACCTTCACGCCTTCGCCCCTAATGTGGCTTGCCACAGCTCCGCAGCGTGGCTGTTTGGCGAGCTGGTGAAGGTACACACGTGATGCCCGGACCAGCTTTCGCATAGCCTCTATGGCACGCGGGAGTAGCCGCGATAGAGGAGGCAAATTCGATGAATGCAAAAGCTACGATGGTAGTGGTGATATTGGTGATATTAGGTTTAGGGCGGGTTGGAGAGAGCTCAGGAATTGATGGCACCCGCCGCCATATCCAGTTACTCGAGATGGGAGAGTTTCATGGCGAGGAAGTAACCGCTCGATCAGGCGAGAAGTGGCTGGGCCTTTACCAAACTGACCCCGATTCAGTCCTTCTTCCTTATCGCTTAAAAATCGAGAACATCTACGACGATCTGATCGACTTCGAAAAGGGGCAGCTTACGGGAAAGAGAGTGGACGTCAACTCACCCCTTAAGCCTCTTTTCCTGTTGAAGGGGGCGACGATGTTGAAAGAGGGGCCGGTCACCACGGTGTACAGCGCTCCTCCAGACTACGAAAAGAGTTTGGAGAAGTCATCCCCAACTAACTTGAAACTCAACGGCACTTCTTATGTACTCACAGTGGCCTCACTGGACGGAGCACCAGGCAAATGCCGCGAAACCGCATTTCCTCCGGAAGCCAGGTTGGTCCTGGGGTCGGGCGACTCGCAGCAAATTCTGTATTCACTTGACGGCTGTGGGAACGATCCCGTGTGGTACTTGCTTTGGGCGGGTGACCTGGACCAGGACGGTAAACTCGATCTATATGTGAATGTGACCCAGCATTACAATGTTTCCGAGAAGAGGCTTTTTCTTTCTTCGCAGGCAAGCGAAGGAGAATTAGTCAGGGAAGTGGCCGAGTTTATTACCAGCGGATGCTAGAGTTTTTAAGGCCTTCCTATCACATCAGACGGCATAGCCAGGACAAGCAGATCTTCGCTCCTTAGTCGTTCCCAAAAAAATATCTTTGGCTTCGCACCTCTCAGAAGGTATTTGCGGCTTCGCCGCCCGATGTGCGGAAAGGCTGCGCCTTTCCGGGAGGTCTATTGTTATCTGAGGCTGCGCCTCGGAGGCTTAGCCTCCAGAATCTTGGGTGGGTCATCGGAAAGCCGAAGGCTTTCCGCAAGGAACGAGGCGGAGCCCCGGAATCAACAGAGTAGTCTCGGAAGGTCGGAGACCTTCCGCACATCTGGCGGCATAGCCGAAGATCTGAGAGAAATATGATGGCTGAACTCCCTGCAATGCAGCGGTGACAAGGCACTCAACTTGACGAGGGTCTTTCTTCTTTGCACTATGACCGTGCCGTCAATATGAGTTCTGGCCAACGTTTTATTTGAAAGGTGCAATATGTCCTTACACCGCGTTTTCGGTTGTGCAGCCCTCTTATTTCTATCCGCAGCTTTCGCAGCTTCTTCGGCTACGCGGGCCCAGGGTCCGGCACCAGCGCAGCCACCCCGTGATGAAAAGCTTTGGAAGAAAGCGCTCGACATTCATCGCAAGGCCATCGTGATCGATACGCACAACGACGTAACGACTCCGATGACTAACGATGATTACGATCTAAGTGGCACACCGCCAGTGCCTTACCGCACGAGTATTGAGCGCATGAAGCAGGGTGGACTGACGGCCGAATTCTTTTCGCTTTACGTCAGGCCCTGGTATGTCACGCATGGTGGAGCGGCGCGGCGCACGCTCGACATGATTGATTCCGTCTACCGCGCAGTTGAACGACATCCAAATGATCTCATGTTAGCCACCTCGGCTGCGGATATCCGGCGCGCAAAGAAACAGAAAAAGATTGCCGCGTTGATGGGAATCGAAGGCGGCCATGCAATTGAGAATTCGCTGGCGGCACTACGCGAGTTTCATCGCCTCGGCGTGCGCTACATAACTCTTACCTGGAACAACACCAACGACTGGGCCGACGCTGGACGTGGCGAGAAGAAGCATCATGGCCTCAGCGACTTTGGAAAAGAGGTTGTCGCCGAGATGAACCGGTTGGGAATGCTTGTCGACGTGTCGCATGTTTCCGATGAGACGATGAGCGACGCCCTCGACGTATCGAAAGCACCGATTATTGCTTCGCATTCGTCGGCAAGAGCTCTTAGTAATGTGCCACGAAACATTCCTGACGATCTGCTGCGTCGCATCGCTAAAAATGGCGGCGTGATACAGGTCAATTTCTACAGCGTATTCGTTGATGCAGCAACCGTGACCCCGCAAAATGACGAGCGTAATCGCCGTTTGAAAGCACAGCAGGACGCAATTGATGAGAAGTATAAAGATGATCCGGAACGTCTTGCTGAGGAAGGCGACAAGCTGGATGCAGCGAATCCGCTACCGCCCTTGCCGCTCTCGAAGCTCATCGATCACATCGATCACATCGTCAAAGTGGCAGGCATAGACCATGTTGGTATTGGCGCAGACTTTGATGGCGCGGTGGACATGCCCGAAGGCGCGCAAGATGTTTCGATGCTGCCAAATATTACTTATGAACTTTTGAAACGTGGCTATAGCGAGAAAGATATTCGAAAGATACTCGGCGAGAATTTTCTGAGAGTTTTTGCTGAGGCCGAGCGGGTGGCGCGCAACTCAAGCAAATCGATCAGTGGCGATGGCAGCCTGCGGAGGATTAACAGATAAGAAATCCGCAGATTACACAGGTTACTATCCGCAGATTACGCAGATTGCGAGAGTAAAACGGTCTTCTCGAACATAGATGGTTAAACCATTCAAGATCACTGACTAAAATAAATCTGTGTAATCTGCGTAATCTGCGGATAGTAACCCGCGGATGAAATATGAAGCCAGCCGGCATATACATTCACATTCCCTTTTGCCTTTCACGCTGTTCGTATTGTGACTTTGCGATCGGAATGCATAGTGCTGCCGCGGCCGAGCGCTACGTCCTCAGATTGGTAAACGAGATTCAGTCGTGGCGGGAAGTTGAGACGACCGAGCCCGTCGATACGATTTATTTTGGCGGCGGCACTCCGTCGTTGCTCTCACCTCCCCAGTTGGAAACCATACTAAAGGCGCTGAAAGGCCGCTTCGAGGTTTTAACCAACGCGGAGATTACTTTGGAGATCAATCCCGGCACGGTTACACCTGAAACGCTCTCCAGGTTTCGCAGTCATGGTGTCAATCGCGCAAGTTTTGGGGCGCAAACATTTGACGATACCGAACTAGCCCGGCTGGGCCGTTCACATACTTCGGACGATACGCGCCGGACCTTCAGGTATTTGCGCGATGAGGGATTCGATAATGTCAGCTTCGATCTGATTGCCGGCTTGCCGGGTCAAACGATGTCCGGCTGGGAGCGAAACCTCGAGCACGCCTTCTCATTGCGGCCTGAACACTTGTCGTTTTACCTGTTGGAGGTCCATAAAGGAACGCCCCTGGAGAAACACATTACGCAGGGTATACAACCAAGGCCTGATGAGGATCTCGCTGCGGAGATGTATGAGGTAATGCTGGATCGCGCTTGCGAAACCGGTTACCAGCATTACGAAATATCAAACCTATGTTTGCCTGGACTTGAATCGCGACATAACACCAAATACTGGACCGCGGCCCCTTATTACGGATTCGGATGTTCGGCACATTCCTATGATGGTTCATTTCTGCGCTGGGCCAACGAGCGTGACCTTGTCCGTTATATGGACTTAGTCGAGCAGGACAACTCGGCGGTAGTCACAAGAACTGAGTTATCTCAGGAAGATCGGCAAGCGGAAGCGGTCTTTCTCGGATTGCGAATGATGCAGGGATTCAGTATGGACGACTACCAGCAGCGGTTTGGCGCGGACCTGCGCCAGAAGCATGAAAGCGATTTGATGCGCTTTCGCGAAGCAGGTCTGATTGCATACGCCGGCGACCAGCTTAAGCTCACCAGAGCGGGGGCACTTCTTTCAAATGAAGTGTTCAGCGCCTTTGTCTGAGCAGGCTAGCCGTGACGCTCACCCGCCGTTTAGACGGTTGATCCTCCAAACGCCAGCGGGACAAGTCCTGCGTCTTAACAATTATCATGAAGCAAAAGTTGATCATCGCGATAGATGGTCCATCCGGTTCGGGTAAATCAACGGTGGGCCGAATGCTGGCGCGCGCTCTAAACCTGCTTTACATCGACACTGGTTCAATGTATCGGGCCGTGGCTTTGGCTGTGATGGAATCGAGTATCAGCCAGAACGACGATGTTGCTGTAGGATCTCTGGCATCTCGCGTCGATATTAATCTGACGGGTAAACCTGATTCCTTAAGTGTAACTCTGGAAGGGCGCGATGTGACTGACGAAATCCGCAGCGAAGAGATTACGGACCTGTCGTCAATCATCTCAACTATTCCCGCAGTTCGCCGCGCGATGGTTGCGCGCCAGCGTGAAATGGGCCGGCAGGGCGCTGTGCTAAACGGCCGCGACATTGGCACAGTCGTTTTTCCAGAGGCAGACGTTAAGTTTTTCCTGACGGCATCGCCGCAGGCGCGGGCGGAAAGACGCTTCCATGAAGATCGGGCCCAGGATCACAAGGTTAGTTTGGATGAAACGTTTGCCGACATGACCGAAAGAGATCGCCGCGATTCAACCCGGACTGATTCGCCTCTGAAGATTGCCGATGATGCGATTACTATCGACTCGACAGGACTGTCTATCGATCAAGTGTTTCAACAGATGATGGTAGCGATAGAGGCGAAGAGCGTGGGCATGCCCCTTCAAACAAATGAAAAATGAAAAATGAGAAATGATATATGGAAAATGCTTTGGTTCGTGGATCTGTCCTTATTGATTTTCCATTTCTCATTTCTCATTTTTCATTTTTCATTTGGCCGATATTTTGCGATCTCGAGGTGAAGGCGGTGGGCTGGAAGGCTTTCCAGTCAGTGGGCAAGGCTTCCAAGTCAGTGGGTAATGCGCCAAGCACCTTAGTCTCGAGGTAAGGAAGGCGGGCTTGCCCCCGCTCTTGATTTATGAAACTCACTAAGTATTCATTTGAACGGGAGCCGATCTGGATCTGGGTGTTCTCGGTCGGATCGGCAGTGCTGGGACTTCTTATTGCCTTGGTAGTTATGCTGATGCGCTACCTGTCGTGAGGCAGCCTCGCGAATCTCCGATAAAGCTTTTCCGCGCGCAAGGGCGGCAAAGCCCGCAGGTCGGAAAACCGTTAATTGAGCGTCGAAATAGGAACTCCACACTAGAAGAGAACGATGTTCACTGGAATCATTGAGGAGCTCGGTCACGTCCGGGTCGTAGAGAAACGTGGGCAAGACGCGCGCATTGTGATCGAGGCTCGCTTGGTTACCGAAGACATTCACGAAGGCGATTCGATTGCCGTCAACGGAGTTTGTCTCACCGCGCTCGATGTCGGGAAAGATTCGTTTGCGGCAGACGTGTCGCGCGAATCGCTGGATCGTTCGACCCTGGGACGACTTAAGTCAGGCGCGCCGGTAAACCTCGAGCGATCGGTAACTCCCACCACACGACTTGGTGGTCATTTGGTTCAGGGCCACGTCGATGCTCGCGGAAAATTTGTCAGCTCTACAGATCACGGCGGTTCACGGACTGTTCGCATTGCTTACCCTGCCGAAATTGCGCGTTATCTTGTGTTTAAAGGCTCTGTCGCAGTGGAAGGAATTAGCCTGACGATAGCGGCACTAACTGATGAGTACTTCGAAGTCGCCATCATTCCCAAGACCTGGGAAGTGACGAACTTTTCTCACTTGCGGGCCGGGGATGATGTGAATCTCGAGGCCGACGTCATTGCTAAGTAC
>JALYTI010000020.1 GCA_030854375.1 Acidobacteriota bacterium
CCGAAATACAGAATCTCATAGGTGTCCCGCAAGATCCCGAATGGCATCCTGAGGGTGATGTCTTTGTTCACACACTGCTGGTTACCGACCGCGCTCATGAATTAATCGCCGACTTGCCTCATGCCAAACAAGTTACGGTTATGCTGGCGGCGGTGGCCCACGATTTTGGTAAACCCGCAACCACGGAGTTTCTCGAAGGTCACATGCGCTCGCGCGGGCATGAGGAAGCAGGTGTGCCTCCGACGGAAAAATTCCTGGATCGTCTGAACATTCATACGCTGGATGGCTATGACGTTCGGGGACAGGTGATTGCTCTCGTGCGTGAACACCTAAAGCCGGGCGAGTTTTTCAAGAAGCGAGATGAAGTGGGTGATGGTGCGTTTCGGCGGCTGGCGCGGAAGTGCGAATTGAATTTGCTCTATCGCGTTGCCAAAGCAGATTCGCTGGGACGAAATGCGGATTGGGTCCCGCGTGAGCAGTGGTACGATGCCGAAGCACAGGAGTGGTTTATCCAGCGCGCCAGGGAACTGGAAGTTGAACAACAACCGCCAAAGCCAATCTTGTTAGGCCGCCACTTGCTCGAGATGGGACTATCGCCAGGACCACAGGTGGGCGAGATCACACGAGCAGTCTATGAAATGCAGTTGGACGGCCGCGTCAGCACACTTGACGATGCAAGAAATGCCGCTAAGAAGATACTATCCGCAGATTAGGTGCTGATGCAGTTTGAACGTATGGATATTGACAGCGCGGGTCTTATGAGGTCAGTACCACCACGCGGTAGCGGGTGGGTTGGTTACCGACACTCAATCATCAAGTACTGGAGATCATCTCCGTCGCCGGGCTGTGCGCACATACTGACTTCTTTGTATGTGACGGGAGTCTGGCGCACGGACCCACCCGCTACCGCGAGGTGGTACTGACCTCATCAAGCAGCGGGATGAGTGTTGGCGATCGGGACCCACCCGCTACCGCGTGGTGGTACTGACCTCATGGGCCGCTCATTGCATTAAGGCCAAGCCGTGAACCAAATCTGTGAAATCTGCGTAATCTGCGGATTATGGTTTTGGTTCCTGCTGTGTTACGCAGTGGATAGTTCCCATGCCCCAGACCAGTGGCTCGCAGTTAATTCCAATCACTCGACGATCCGGAAATAGGCGTTGCAGTATCTCCAGCGCTCGAACATCATTTGCATGCCCAAACACGGGAGCGAGCACAGCGTTGTTGGCGATGTAGAAGTTCGCATACGACGCCGGCAGCCGATCAAGCGCACGCGCTTCGGTGCTTATTCCGCCAATGATGCCCGGCATAGGTAAGGTGACGATTTCGAGGGGACGACCGTTCACATCGGTCATCGCCCGTGACCGGCGCAGATTATCTTGCAGCAGTTTGTAGTTAGCGTCCTCGGGATCAAGTTCGACTGCGCAGACAATTACACCAGGCGTAACGAAGCGGGCGATGTCGTCAATGTGTCCGTCAGTATCGTCGCCAACAATTCCTTCTCCCAGCCATAAGACTTTAGTAACTCCCAGATAGCTCTTAAGATATAGCTCAATCTCGTCCCTGTTTAGACCGAGATTCCGGTTTGGATTTAAAAGACATTGCTCGGTTGTTAATACACAGCCGGCGCCGTTAACATCGATTGAACCGCCTTCCAACACGATGTTCGGCTCGAACCGGCGAACTTTGAGCAAACTCTCCAAACGCGCCGGAATTGAATCATCCTTTTTCAGCTCGTCATACTTATTTCCCCAGGCGTTGAAGATCCAATCGTTGTACGCGAGGCCGCCTGTCTCGCTGATAAGAAAGTTTGGACCGTAATCACGAATCCAGGAATCAACTGTAGAGATTTGATGAAAGCGAATGTTTTCTGCGCTGGGGAATGTGCAACGCTTGCGCACGGCTCGCTCTGTTTCCGTGTCGTCCACGAGGAGATTCACGATCTCGCCCGGCGTGAGCGCAGCCATCATCGTGAGAAAAATCTCCTGGACTTCTGGCACGCGGTCCGGCCACGTTTCGGGATCTTTGGGCCATGCCAACCATGTAGCAGTGTGACGATGCCATTCTGCAGGCATGCGGTAACCGAGTTCGGCAGGCGTGGACATTAGAGAATTATTTGCCGGGTGAGGTGTCCAAAAACCGGGATGAAAGCGGGGCGTAGAAGTCGATGCGTCGATCACGCAGGAATGGCCAGTTTTGTCGCGTCTCCTCAATCTTATCGAGGTCGCAATCAACCACAAGCACTTCTTCTTTCTCGGCGGAGGCTTTCGCGATAATGCGACCAAAAGGATCAGCGACGAACGACTGCCCCCAGAAATTGAGCTTGCCCTCGCGTCCTACGCGGTTCACAACCACTACGTAAACTCCATTCGCGATTGCATGCCCGCGTTGAATTGTTTCCCACGCAGAATGCTGAGCCTGGTTCATCTCTTCATTTTCATCAGGCAGCCAGCCGATGGCGGTAGGGTAGACGATAAACTGTGAGCCACTCAAAGCTGTCAAGCGAGCGGCCTCGGGAAACCATTGATCCCAACAAACCAATGCCCCGACCTTGCCGTATTCTGTGTCGTGAGTTTGGAAACCCAAATCTCCAGGGGTGAAATAAAATTTTTCGTAATAGAGCGGGTCATCGGGAATATGCATCTTGCGATACTTGCCTGCGATCTTACCCGAAGCGTCAATGATAACAGCCGTGTTGTGATAGACACCGGCGGCGCGCTTTTCAAAAAGCGAGGCAACGATGACGACCTTTTTCTGTTGCGCAATTTTGCTCAGCGCATCGGTTGTTGGGCCGGGAATCGTTTCCGCCAATTTGAAGAGTTCGACATCTTCAGTCTGACAAAAATACTGCGAACGAAAAAGTTCCTGCAGGCAGATAATTTGCGCACCGGTTTTCGCGGCTTCGCCGATCCGGGCGATTGCTTTCTTGAGATTAGACTCCGGCTTCTGATCGCAGCTCATCTGGATCAAACCGACCTTAACGCTATTCGACTTCGACTTTTTTGGCATGGCGACGAAGTATAGGAATTAACCGCAAAGGACGCAAAGATTGCGCAAAGAACCGCAAAGAGAACTCCTGAGACCTCATAAGCTTTTCGCCCTGGAAAACCACTCAGGCAAGGATCTCATTCGCAATAAGGGGAATCTCAAGGTCAGGAAGGCGGGCTTGCCCCCGCTTTTTGGTGCAATAGACTGGATCAGGTAAGATGGCGAGTCCTATCAAACCGGTTATTCAAAGAGAGAGATTCCAATGATCGATTTCGAGTTGACTGAAGATCATAAAGCACTCGTGCAGACTGTGCGCGAGTTTGCTCAGAAAGAGGTTGCGCCTTACATCAAGGAATGGGACGACAAGCAACACTTCGAACGCAAAGTGTTTGACAAGATGGCGGAGTTGAATCTCCTGGGCGTCTGCATTCCCGAAGAGTACGGCGGCGCGGGCTTCGATTACATTTCGCTGGGACTGGTCTGTGAAGAACTTGAAGCGGTCGATACTTTTCTGCGCGTGGCGATGTCGGTCCATACCGGCCTGAATTCATTGACACTACTAACCTGGGGAAGTGAAGAGCAGAAAAGAAAATATCTGGTGCCGCAAGCGAAGGGTGAAAAGCTCGCCACATATGGCTTAACTGAACCAGGCGCTGGCTCCGACGTGGTGGGTGCACGATCAACCGCCCGGCGCGACGGCGATGAATATGTCCTTAACGGCGAAAAGATGTGGATTAGTCTGGCTGACACTGCTGAGAACTTTTTGTTTTTCTGCTGGACGGACGAGGAAAAACGCCGGCAGCGCGATCACAGCGGCATGTCATGTTTCATTATTGAGCGCGGCATGAAGGGTTTTACCTCAGGAACAATTCATGGAAAGCTGGGAATTCGCGCCGGCAATACGGGATACTTTTCGCTGCAGGATACGCGCGTGCCGAAAGAGAATCTGGTGGGAGAGGAAGGCGAAGGATTCAAGATTGCGATGTTTGCGCTCGAGCAGGGAAGATTCACGGTGGCTGCGGGCGCAACAGGAGTTATTCGAGCCTCGCGCGACGCCTCGGTCGCTTATGCTCTGGAGCGCGAAACCTTCGGCACAAAGATCGCGAATCACCAGCTTGTCAAACAAAAGATTGCCGAGATGGAAGCTGACTACCAAATGTCCCACCTGCTTTGGTTACACGCTGGTTATTTGAAGAACACGGGCCAGCCGAATGCGCGAGCAACGAGTCTGGCGAAGTGGCAGGCTACAATTCGCAGCGAGAAAGCTGCATCGATGGCGATTGAGGTCCACGGCGCTAATGGATATTCAAACGACTACCCGGTAGAGCGTTACCTGCGCAACTGCAAAGCCGCGATTATCTACGAAGGCACGCGTGACATTCACACGCTCATGCAGGCGGATTGGGCATTGGGCTTGAAAAAAGAAAAACCCGCGCGCAGGACGTTACCGGTGTGGAAACCCGCGGAACTGGCCGATAAGGTTGGAATAACTTAGTGGTTTGATTTCGATAACTTGTTGCGTCACTTGCAGCGGGGTGGACAGAATGTCCGCCCCTTTTTTTATGCACGGCCGGAGCCTCGGCTATGCCGTCTGATGTGCGGAAAGGCTTAGCCTTTCCGCAAGACTAACTCTTAACCGGAGGCTACGCCTCCAATAAGGTTTGATACGGAACGTTACCGTCCTACTTCCGCGCTTCAAATATGCGATTGAATGGCGTTTCCGTAGCGCGGCGAAACTCCGTGAACCCACCAGCGAGCACAACGTCGCGAATTGCCGATTCCGGTGCGACCGCGCCGAGCGCTGGTCCATTTAACGCCAGCGAGTTTGAGGTGCAGCACAGTGTTGAAGCACCGGAGAACGTTCTACCAATGATGTTGAAGTTTTCCTCGACCGTATTTCCGGCCATCGGTTCAACGATTAACGCGCTGCCGTCGGGCGCCAGGACTTCCGCCGCGCGCTTGCAGGCGCTGACTGGATCGCCCATGTCGTGCAGGCAATCAAAGAATGCCACCATGTCATACTGTTCATCAGGAAAGTCGCTGGCATTTGCAACTTGAAAGGTAACGCGATCGGAGACGCCGGCGTCTTCGGCACGCTGGCGCGCTGTCTCGATCGACTTCTCATGATTGTCAAAGCCCCAGAAGCGCGACTTGGGATAAGCCTGGGCCATGATGATTGTTGAAGAACCGTGGCCGCAACCGATGTCCGCAACTTTCCCACCTGCCGTTAACTTTTCTTCGACGCCGGTGAGCGCGGGAATCCAGGAAGCAATCAAGTGTGCGGCGTATCCGGGACGGAAGAATCGTTCCGTACCGACAAACAGATCCGGATCGTGTTCGCCCCAGAGCATGCCGCCGCCGTTCTTAAACGCGTCTTCGATGCGAGAGACCGCATGCGTCATTGCTTTGATCACATAAAAGCCGCCACCAACGTAGTAGGGACTTGTTTCGTCAGTGAGCGCCGAGGCCTGTTCCGGCGCCAGCGAGTAGCG
This sequence comes from Acidobacteriota bacterium, assembly GCA_030854375.1. GTDB lineage: Bacteria > Acidobacteriota > Blastocatellia > Pyrinomonadales > Pyrinomonadaceae > PSRF01. Next base: position 5,481 of record JALYTI010000020.1, read on the forward strand.
TCCGCTGGCCGCGTCGTAGTCCACATATCCGCTGGCAGCTTGATTGATGAGCCACTCACGAACGTATCTTTCGTTTGTAGAAGTTTTTTCTGCCAGCTCTGCTGGAGTGACAGCATTTCCGGAGGCTAATGCTTTGTACAGTCCGAGCTTTTGCCCGATGTAAACGAGAGAAGAACTTAAAGCCGCGCCAAAATCACCGACTACCTTACCCAAAAACGCATTCATTTTATCTTCATTAATAGTTCTTTCCTGAGCAGCGGTTGACATACGGACCTCCCAAAACAAGATTCAAAGTGATTTGGATGTTTGTTGGATCTTAATAACGCTGATTCTTAACGCGGGAGAGTTGGTCAAGTCAAGGCAAGCCCATCGAACCTACAAATTCCCTGCGTGCTCTGTTAGTATGAACCCGCACTTCTTAAATCGCGAGCGCTCCGGCACTTTACGCTGGTCGCAAACAAACTTTCGGAATCAGGAGACCTGAAAGAGATGGGCCACGAGCTGAAAACCGAGCGCGAGCTGTCTCTGGATTTCTTGCGCGTATGCGAAGCAGCCGCAATTGCCGCAGCGCGCACGATGGGCCAGGGCGATCGCAAGTATTCCGATCATGTAGCGGTGGAAGCAATGCGCGAGGTCATGGATACTGTGCCCATGCGGGGACGTATCGTGATCGGGGAGGGTGAACGAGACGAAGCCCCGATGCTTTACATTGGCGAAGAGGTTGGCGGCGGCTTCGGCGTTAGTGAAGAAGTCGCAGAGTCCTGTCCGGAGGTCGACATTGCCGTCGACCCGCTCGAGGGCACGAACCTTTGCGCGCTGGGCGCTAACAACGCAATTGCGGTGTTGGCGGCTGCAGAACGCGGCGGCCTGTTGAACGCCCCGGACATTTACATGGACAAGATTGTGGTGGGGCCGTCGTCGCGGGGCGTAGTAGAACTTGATGCGCCGGTAAAAGACAATCTCAAAAATATCGCGCGTAGATTAGGTCGCGACGTCGAGGATCTTACGGTAATTGTTCTCGATCGTTCACGGCATCAAAAATTGATTGCCGACGTACGAGATGCAGGAGCACGCATACGTTTAATCGGAGACGGCGATCTCTCCGCTGGTATTTCCGCGGCGGTTGCCGGCACAAACATTCATGCACTCGTAGGCATTGGCGGCGCGCCTGAAGGGGTGATTACGGCGGCTGCAATGAAGTGCCTGAATGGCGAGATACAGGCAAGATTGGTTTTTGATCATGAAAAACTCGGCGTTGATAAAAACAAGGTGCCACGCAAGGAGGAGGTACTCGAGCGTTTGCAGTCGATGGGAATAACCGACGCAAACAAAATTTACGACACAAACGATTTGGCCCCCGGGCGGAAAATCATTTTCGCGGCGACCGGCGTTACCGACGGAGCGTTGTTGAAAGGGGTAAGGTTTTTCGGCGCCGGCAAGCGAACGCATTCTGTTGTCATGACTACCGAGTCGCGACACATTCGCTTTGTGGACACGCTGCATATCGAAGGTGGCCCAGATACGGTCATTCGATTTTAGATTGCCAGTTTAGATCTTTGATCTTAGAACTTTGGACTTTCGCCAGCCGCGCGCACAAAGCTTAAAGATCAGGAATGAACCTTGATGATATACGCTTCTCCGATTCAATACGTCCCGCAAGTTGAAATTGATCGTCGCCCACTCGTGATGTGGTTCGCAGTGGCGGCGTTGTCTTTGGCGACAATGTTATTGATCGTTGGCGCTCCATTGGCTTTGAATGCCGGACACCCATTTTTAGGTCAAACAATCTACCGGGCGTTCAGTTACGTTTGTCATCAAATTCCTGACCGCTCTTTTTTCGCCGGTGAACATCAATTTGCAGTCTGCGCGCGATGCACTGGGCTGTATGCCGGCTTTACGGTCGCGACGGCTATATACCCGCTGGTGAAATCGTTGAGGCAGACGGAAACACCGGCGCGCAAGTGGCTGTTTATTGCGGCGACGCCTCTGGCAATCGACTTCATTCTCGGCTTTCTCGGTATATGGACTAACACCCACGTGTCGCGCTTTGTTACTGGCGCGCTGCTAGGGTCTGTGGCTGTCTTCTATGTAATGCCAGGTCTTCTCGAACTGAGCCTTCGTGATTGGAATTTGAAGCGCAAGCATTTGGCGTCCAGCAGCGCGAGTAATGTTTTAGCGACCGAAATGTTTACGAATGCTTCATCGGCTCCAAGTGATTACAGCGCGCCGCATCGTCGTATCTGATGAGAACCGCCTTATGCAGTTTGCCCATCTGAATTGCGATAGGAGCGCGCCCATGAGGTCAGTACCACCACGCGGTGGCGGGTGGATCTCCTCGCTATGCATTCACTCAACTCGCGGTCCAATGAGGTCAGTACCACCACGCGGTAGCGGGTGGGTTGGTGACCGACACTCAATCGTCAAGTCCTGGAGATCATCTCCCCTCGTGGCTGTGCGCACATACTGACTTATTTGTATGTGACGGGAGTCTGAGGCACGGACCCACCTGCTACCGCGAGGTGGTACTGACCTCATCAAGCCGCGGCATGAGTGTTGGCGATCTGGAACCCACCCGCTACCGCGTGGTGGTACTGACCTCATGGCCCGATCGTTCTACTAAGACAAGCACTCAAATTGCATCAGCACCAATCGGCACGACTGCTTCGTGTTAGGGCGGCTTCGGGTTAGAATCCTCCACGCGCGCCGTTCAATCCTTCGAGGGACGGCGCTTAAGATTTGAAGAGGCCGCCATTGCTTTCTTAGTCGGCCCGGACAGCAGCACTAAAGGCATTTCTGATTCGGAAGCAGGCGCAATGTTTCTTCAAGATACCAAACCACCTTTTGGTCCCACCCCGAACAAACTCTTCGAGCAATACTTCCAGGATTTGGTGAATAAGACGTGGGGAAACATTAGTCCGCTCTACCAGCTCGATGCCTTCGATTGGACCATCCTGATCCTGTATTTCACCATACTGACGATTCTGGCTATCTACGGTGCTTATCGCGTGAAGCAAGTCATCGACTTCTGGCGCTATCGTAAATTCGTGCCTGAGCCGAAGGGTAAATTCAGCGAGGAAGATCTACCCTTCATCACTGTCCAGCTTCCACTCTTTAATGAGATGTATGTCATCGGTCGACTAGTCAAAGCCATTACAGACATCAACTATCCACGCGAGAAACTTCAGATTCAGGTACTCGACGACTCAACAGACGAAACCGTGAAGCTGGCCCGCGATACGGTGGATGAATACGCGAAGCAGGGGTTTGACATTCAATACATCCATCGCGCTGACCGCACGGGTTTCAAGGCCGGCGCGCTCGAAAATGGGTTGACATATGCGAAGGGCGAACTCCTTGCGATCTTCGACGCCGACTTTGTTCCTAAGCCTGATTGTTTACGCAAGCTCGTTGATTTCTTTACTGACCCACTGGTCGGCTGCGCACAGATGCGCTGGTCACATATCAATGGCAACTACAATTTGCTGACGCGATTGCAAACCATCATGCTCGATGGCCACTTCGTCGTCGAACAAACCACGCGCAATCGCACGGGCGGCTTCTTCAACTTCAATGGAACGGCGGGCATCTGGCGCCGCAGCGCCATATCGATGAGCGGAGGCTGGCAGCACGACACGCTGACCGAAGACACTGATCTTAGTTTTCGCGCACAGTTGATGGGCTGGAAATTTGTTTACCTGCTCGATGAAGAAGCGCCGGCGGAAATTCCGGTCGAGATTAATGCTTTTAAGGCCCAGCAACGACGTTGGGCAAAAGGCGTGATGCAGGTTGGCATTAAGCTCTATCCGCGAATCTGGCGCTCCCGCTTACCCATGCGTGTGAGGCTGGAAATGTTTTTTCGCTTAACAGGAAACATCAGCTACCCGCTAATGATCCTCGCCAGTTTTCTTCAGTTTCCGCTTTTGCTGGTACGCTACAATCAACCCTTCTACCATTTGATGATTCTGGATCTGCCGCTACTGTTCTTTTCGTCGATCTCAGTATTCCTTTTCTACGGAACGGCAGTTTGGTATCTGGACAAGAATCGCGCTCCGCGTCTGTTGCATTTGCCGCTGGTCATGGCGCTTGGGATTGGTTTGGCATTTTCCAACGCTCGCGCCGTCCTTGAAGCAGTATTGGGCGTCAAAAGCGATTTCATTCGCACTCCGAAATACCGGGTGGAAAAAACTAACGATGAAACGTGGAAGCGCAAGAAGTACAAACGCAAACGGGGATTACTGCCGTTGCTTGAGCTGAGCTTTGCGATCTATTTTTTGCTTGCGATTCTTTATGCCATTCGCATGCGCATGTGGGGCACGGTGCCCTTTTTATTTTTGTTCTTCTTCGGCTTCGGGTACATGGGAATCATGAGCTTGGTTCAGGCGACCAGCGGCGGGCGGTTAGGCGCGTTCTTGAGGCCCGCTACCAAACCGTCTATCGGCCAATAGGGGTGGTTTTCCGCGCTACCCACAACTGCGCGAGATTTATCAGCTTATTTGTTGATCTCAACGCGCGCCATCAACTAGTATCCATTCGTCTAAACTAGTTTCCCTGCGGGCGCTCACTGACGAAGGCAATTCGTTCCAGGTCCGTTCACGAAACGCTTAACTTACAACCCCTCGGGTTTTTCTTTGATGAGGAAAAATATGATTGCAACAACATCCCTCTCGGCCAGATTCTGCATGCTAGTTGTCCTTATCTTAACTGTCGTGGCGGGCGCGCTAGCTCAATCGCAAGCGACAACGGGAAACATCGAAGGCCGCGTGTTCGATCCCAAAGAAGCAGCAGTGCCGGGCGCGACGGTGACAGCAACTAACCAGCTGACCGGCCTGGAAAAGACCGCCACCTCAGACGAGCAGGGCCTCTTTATAGTCGCTTTCCTGCCGCCGGGCCCTTATACCGTGCGTGCCAATGCGAGTGGGTTCTCTCAAACTGAACTCAGGGACGTCATCGTTACCGTCGGTGGCAAAGCTCCGCTAGATGTGAGGCTCTCCGTGGGCGGCACAACCGGTACAGTGACAATCTCGGCTGAGGCTCCAGTGGTTGAGACCACGCTGTCATCTATTTCGACGACGGTGAACTCGCGCGCTATTGAAAATCTTCCCGTAAATGGACGCAACTATCTGGACTTCGCAACCCTGACACCCGGTGTGATTCGGGATCAGAACCGCGAAGGCGATCTTTCTGTCGGTGGCCAGAAAGGCACTCTAAACAGCCTGCAGGTGGACGGTGTAGACAACAACAACACTTTCTTTGGACAGGCTTTTGGACGCACCGGCGTGCGCCCGCCTTACCAGTTCTCGGAAGAATCGGTGCAGGAATTTCAGGTGAATCAAAATGGATTTTCGGCGGAGTTTGGACGAGCGGGCGGCGCGGTGATCAACGTGGTCACCAAATCCGGAACGAACGAATTTCATGGTGGTGGCTTTGAATTTTTCCGGGATGAATCGCTTAACGCACAGACACCTCAACTCAAAGCCTCGCGATTTCTGCGCGGTCTGCCAAATAAACGGCCGCCGCTGCAGATCAATCAGTTTGGCGCCAGACTGGGCGGGCCTATTAAACACAACAAGGCCTTCTTCTTCGTTACTTATGATGGGCAGCGGCAGAAGCTCCCGAATTTTCTCGACCCCGCTAACTTTTTTACGCAGCCCGCCAGCGTTCAGGCGCCTTTGTTGTCCAAGTTGAACACTTATCCGGTCAATCGCAATCAGGATGTCTTTATGGTTAAGAGCGACATCTCTCTTACCAGTACGAATCAACTATCGCTGCGGCTCAACCAGCAAAACTTTACCGGAAAGAATAATGAGTTCACCGGCTCCCTCGGAACGCAGGAGCATTCCGGTGACAGCCTCGCCAAGACGACAACGTTTTCGGGTGCGCTTGTTTCCACGATTAGTACCAGCACGGTAAACGAATTCCGTTTTCAACTCGCCAAAGACAGCGAGCCCGGGACTGCGAATAGCACCGATCCTGAAGCGCAGATTCAAGGTCTTTTGATCGGTAGAAACAATTTCAGCCCTCGCGAGACGACAATTAAGAGGGCGCAGGTTATCGATAATATTTCCTTCGCCAGGGGTCGCCAGAACTTCAAGGCCGGATTGGATTTGAATGTCGATCACATCTTCAATTTCTTCCCCGGCAATTTCAGTGGGGTATACATCTTTCCGACGTATGCAAGGTTTGCTAGTA
>JALYTI010000280.1 GCA_030854375.1 Acidobacteriota bacterium
CTTAGGACCGCCGTTCTTACGCAAGCGACGGCCTTTGGGCTAAGGTCAAGTTGGGACGCTACGAAGCAATGCATGGCTCGTATTGTGTCCGGCGATGACGTGTTAGAATCCGTCCCTTCATTAGATCAGGGCCGCGAAAACATGAAAAAGCGAGTTTGCAAATATATTCCGTCTGCCTCCCCTGTCTCTACTCTTCTGCTTTCATTTCTTCTCCTCCTGGTCCCGGTGACTACGACAGCACAAAGGAAACCGGCCCGCGCCAAATCAGCGGCGAGCCAGACTAAGCCCGTCAATGAGTTGGCAAAACTACGGGAAGAGTTCGTCAGGGCTACCAAAGACTACAAAGCAAATCTCGAAAAACTGTTGGCAATCCTTCAAAAGAATGTACGCAAAGCTGAGGATCACGTAACCCAGTCAAGGGAACTCTTCGCGCAAGGATTGATCTCAAAAAACGATTTCGCAGCGAGTGAACGCGCAGTTGCGGAAGCCAAGGGCAAAGTGAACGAAGTCAACCAGCGCATTGCCGGCGCTGACACGCAGATTGCCGACACGCTGCTGGAGGCGGAAGCAGAAACCAGGATGGCCAGAAGCAAGCCCATCCCAAAGGGTGGACTGGTAAGGACTGCTTCGATGATTCGTTACAACGGTGGCGCCGTATGGGCCCTATCCGATGCCTGGAAAGTTCAGCGATTCTTCCTTGACGTGTTCAAGAAACCCTTGCCCGTTGCCGTGTTTGGGCAAGGCGCTATTCATGATCGGTGGCGCCTCGATCATCACAACGCGATGGACGTATCGGTTCACCCAGATGGAGCGGAAGGGCAGGCACTGCTGAGCTTTCTGCGGAGTAATGGGATTCCCTTTTTGGCTTTTCGCGAAGCAATTCCTGGCACAGCCACCGGGCCGCATATTCACATTGGACGACCTTCGCATCGATATTGAGTAGCTACTGAATTAATAATCAGGAGGAATAGTGGTAAGGCACGCATCATTGGTTTTCCTCGCAACAGTCATTGTCTTCCAAACGCTCCAGGCAACCGCCCAGGTCAATGGGCCTAAGTTGCATGCGCTGACCGAATCTCAAGCGTCGCATTTCGCCGGGTTGGCGCTGAAGTGTATTGCGAGAGAATACCCAAATAAGCCTGAACATGTGATGAACGATAGCCAGGACGTGCAGAGTCCAAAATCACTGCATCCGGCTTTCTACGGTTGCTATGATTGGCATTCGTCCGTGCATGGCCACTGGATGCTGGTGCGCCTGCTGAGAATGTTTCCCAACCTGGTGGAAGCGGCGGACATTCGTAAAGCGATTAGAGCGAACTTGACCGCAGAACACATTAAGGTTGAGGCCGCCTATCTTAGACAGGCAAACCGCCAATCGTTTGAGCGGACTTACGGTTGGGCCTGGTTATTAAAATTTGCGGAAGAGCTTTCCTCCTGGGACGACGCTGAGGCCAGGAGTTGGTCGGGCAATCTACAGCCGCTCGTAGAAGCGTTAGTCAATGAGTATATTGCGTTTCTCCCGAAACAAACCTATCCCATTCGCACTGGAGTTCATCCGAACACGGCTTTTGGGCTGGCTTTCGCATTTGATTATGCTCAGAAGGTGGGCAACCAGAAGCTTGTGGACCTCGTAGCCGAGCGAAGCCGCACGTATTTTGCAGGTGACATTAATTATCCGGCCGCATGGGAACCCGGCGGCGAAGATTTTTTCTCGCCTGCTTTGATGGAAGCTGATTTGATGCGTCGCGTATTGAAGCCGGCGGAGTTTCGGCGCTGGTTCCACCGCTTTCTGCCTGAACTCGCTGGCGGTGTGCCCAGGACATTGCTTCACCCCGCTATCGTCACAGATCGCAGCGATCCAAAGTTGGTGCATCTGGACGGTCTGAATCTCAGTCGCGCCTGGTGCATGCGCAGCATTGCCGCAACACTTCCCCAAAACGATCCCGCGCGAAAGATTCTGGCTGGTTCCGCAGGTTTACACGCTAGTGATGCATTGGCCCACGTGGCCAGCGGCGATTACGCCGGTGAACACTGGCTGGCCTCATTCGCTGTGTACCTGCTTTCGACCCCGGAACCATAGCGGCAGCCGGCGCACAACTCCTCCAGAGTTTCCAAAACCGGGCAAATAATCGCTAAACCAGTTTTACTCACTAAAGCCCGACAAGCCCTTGACAATATTTAGCAAATTAGCTAAATTGCCATTGTATGAAATCGGTCTCAAGAGTCTTTAAGGCGCTGGCGGATCCGACCCGGCGCCAAATCCTTCAGGAATTGAAACAGGGTGAGCTGTCGGCTGGCGAAATAACCGCCAAGTTTCCTATTTCTGGTCCCTCCATCTCACGACATCTGTCGATACTGAAAGGCGCTGATTTAGTCGTCGAGCGACGCGAGGGCAACCGAATCGTTTACCAGCTCGAGCCGGAACAGGTTGCGGGTGTGGTGGGCGATTTCCTTAGCGCCGTTTGTCCGACACAGGTTTTGCGAAAGCACCAGCAAAGAAAGAGGAGTAAGTCATGAAAATTGCAATCACCGGCGGGACCGGGTTCGTTGGAGGTCATCTGGCCCAGCGCCTGGTGGCCGATGGAATCGAAGTAGTTCTTTTGGCGCGAAAGGATCGCAGTGAAAAGAAGCGACCGGGAGTAAAATTTGTGGCCAGCGATCTTTCCGATCCGGCTTTACTGACCGAAGCGTTTGCAGGTTGCGATGCCGTGGCCCACTGTGCCGGGATCAATCGCGAGCTGGGACAACAAACGTATCGTCGAGTGCACATTGAAGGCACTCGAAATGTCGTAGAGGCGGCCCGCGCAGCTGGAGTTAAAAAGGTCGTATTGATGAGCTTTTTGCGCGCGCGCCCGAATTGTGGATCGGCGTATCACGAATCAAAATGGGCGGCGGAAGAATTGGTGAGGACGTCAGGACTTGATTACACGATTGTCAGAGCGAGCATGGTGTACGGGCGCGGTGACCATATGCTTGACCACCTGAGCCATGCGCTCTACACCTTTCCGTTGTTTGCGATGGTCGGTCTGAAGGAGAAGGGAATTCGACCGCTGGCGATCGACGATTTAGTGGAAGTGTTGCGAGCGGCTTCGGTTGAAAGTCGTTTGACTCGACAAACTATAGCAGTAACCGGCGCTGAGGAAATGTACCTTAGTGAAGCTGTCCAACGTGTCGCGCGAGTAACCGGCAACAGAGTCCGCCTGGTGCGAGCGCCCGTCTGGTTCCATCGTGCCCTTGCCCATTTTTGGGAGTTGACGATGAAAGTGCCGCTGGTGGCGCGGGCGCAAGTACGCATTTTGTCCGAAGGCGTTACAGAATCGGTATTGCCCTGTGATCCCCTTCCGCAGGACCTCTTGCCAAAGCGCCACTTCACCGACGAACAGATTCTTAACGGGCTACCTGAAGCCGGGGGCTTCACACTTCGCGATCTGAGATGCTGTGCACAATCTTGAATCCAATCCGATAGCACAAGAGGCAGGCTTTCCAACTGGAGATGCCCCGATTGTTCTGTACGATGGCGTTTGCGGGCTCTGCAATCGGCTTAACCAGTTTCTTTTGAAACGCGATACCCACGATCGCTTTCGTTTTGCGTCGCTGCAGAGCAAGTTTGCAGAAGACCTTCTAAAGCGTCACGGTTTTGATCCTCGTGATCTTGACACGGTGTATGTTGCGCTTAATTACGACCAACCTGACGAGCGGTTACTAGCGCGCTCGGATGCGATTCTCCACTTATTGACTCAGCTGGATGGCGTTTGGAAATGGGCGCGAGTCGGGAATATCTTGCCCAGGGCTTTGCGAGATGGGATTTACCAGATCGTGGCACATAATCGCTATCGCGTGTTCGGGAAACACGAATCTTGCCTGTTGCCGGAGCCAAAACATCGAAGCAAGTTCCTGGACGTATAGCGAGTGGGATTTATCTCTCGGGCTTTCGCAAATCTATCACCAGGTAAACAACGACAGCCACATTTACCGCGATCACTACAATCTTCATGATGCTGAAGTCCAGGGTCAACTCGTAAATTTCCAATGGTATGAGGGAGCCAGTCGCGAAAATCGTAAAGTACTCAGCCCACTTTTTGTGCAGGGCGAGACCGATACCTTCAGTTAACATCACCGCCGCATAGAAAAAGGTTCCTGCACTGATCTCTACAAGTTTAGTGTCATCAACTGTCCAAAGTTTCCTTATTGCCATATGTATGAAGTGATTCTTCGGATCTACCCGCAAGACAGTTGTCCAATGAGTGACGCGCGCAGCCACGTTCTCATGAAG
>JALYTI010000281.1 GCA_030854375.1 Acidobacteriota bacterium
TTTTTCGAATGCGCTGACAAGTCAGCGCACTCCAAAATAGACAAGTCAGCGCACTCCAAACAGAGCGCGCGCTCCCCGTTCAGAAAATTGTTTTGGTAATACGCGAACGTCAGGTAGCATAAGCGGAAATCGAACGTTGAACCCGGAATGACTTCGTACTTTGTACTTTGAAGGAAAGATCTAAGTACAAAGTACCAAGCTCAAAGTTCACACCAAATCATGTGTACCGATAGAAGAAACTTCCTCCGCCTCTCCGCCGGTCTTGCCGGCGCGGCCTTGCTAACCAATGCCGCCGAAACCTCCGGCGCTGACCCGTTGCAACAGCGAGACGTACCGGAGTTAATCCGCAGACTTGGAAAGATGACCGACGGAGTTGTGCCGATTTCGTTGGCTGAGCGGAGTGCCCGGATTGATAGGGCCCGGCGCTTGATGCGTGAGAACCACGTAGATGCCATTTACCTCGAACCCGGATCGAGCATGTTTTATTACACAGGCATGCGTTGGGGCACGAGCGAACGAATGTTTGCCCTTGTGATTCCTGCGCGCGGCGAGCTTGCCTGGGTTTGTCCGAAGTTTGAGGAAGAGCGAGCTCGAGAGTTAATCACTATGGGCACTGATATCCGCACCTGGGAAGAAGACGAGAGTCCGTACCAGCGCGTGGCCCAGATCTTTCGCGACCGAGGCCTTCGTAGTGGGCGGGTAGGCATGGAAGAGCGCGTACGCTTTTTTCTGTTTGATGGTATTCGCCAGGCGGCGCCAGGGCTCCAATTCGTTTCCGGGACACCAGTCACCGCGGGCGGGCGTATGTTCAAGTCCGCGGCCGAGATTGAGCTGATGAAGCGAGCGAACGACATCACGATCGTCGCCTACAAAGCGACGCTCGACAGTATGCGCGAGGGTATGACGCAAGACGAGTTCGCTGGAAATTGTGCTGCGGCGTTTCGGGCGCTAGGTGTGCAGGGTGGAATCTTTTGCAGCTTCGGCAAATACACTGCGTTTCCACATGGCAGCAGCACCCCGCAGAAGCTGAGGGAAGGCGACGTCGTTTTGATGGATGGAGGCTGCAGCGTTGAGGGCTATCAATCTGATATCACGCGCACGATTGTCTTCGGTAAACCCACCCAGCGCCAGCGCGACATTTGGAATATTGAGCGCAAGTCTCAGGACGCGGGCTTTGCGGCAGCGAAAGTCGGTGCACCGTGTGAGACAGTTGACGCCGCAGCTCGCAAAGTGATCACCGATGCCGGCTTCGGCCCGGACTATAAGGTTCCGGGTTTGCCTCATCGCACGGGACATGGCATTGGTCTCGACGGCCACGAGTGGACAAACTTTGTGCGCGGCAACAAGACCTTGATTCAGCCGGGCATGTGTTTCAGCGACGAACCGACGATTGTCATCTATGGTGAGTTTGGTATCAGACTGGAAGATTGTCTCTACATAACCGAGCAAGGACCAAAGTTTTTCACGAAACAAAGTCCTTCCATCGAGGAGCCGTTTGGTTAATAGGTAATCCGCAGATTACACAGATTACGCAGAACCGATACTGGAGAAACAGCATGACAGAGGTTTGTGCACATCTTGATCAAATCCGGCGTGTCACACCCAGCGCGGACGGATGCGAGGACTGTCTACGGATTGGCGCCACCTGGGTGCATCTGCGTTTGTGCATGAGTTGCGGTCATGTGGGCTGCTGCGACTCTTCTCCGAACAAGCATGCTACCCGTCACTTTCACTCCAGCCATCATCCAATCATAAAATCATTTCAGCCTGGCGAAGAATGGGGATGGTGCTATGTTGATGAAATCATGTTTGATTCCTTGTGACATGCCGCATGGCCTCGGCAACAAGACGGCGGGTGGGAAAAAGCAGGAAAGTTAGCCGCGGATGAACGCGGATCAAAACGGATAGGAAGGAACGAACATTGGTGTAACCACACTAGCTAAGAGATCAGCTTTCTAAGACTGCTCAAAAACTCCAGTGCCCCGAGGCGAATGTAATTGCGAAAAGGGAAAGATAGAGTATCGACCAGACAGTTATCACAGCCATCCAAATTCGGCGCGTTGCGAGCATGGAGAACAGAATGAAAATAGGAAACATCGTCAACGTGTAACGGGGAACGCTAAGCACAAACGTTACACAAACTACGAGTAGCCAGTTTCCGGTCATCCACACGCTGTAAACAGGACGCAGCTTAATCCAGCTTACGACTGTGCAAGCGAACCCGAGAACGACGAATAGCAACTCTTGAACGCCAATCATTTCAGCTTCCGAAAGAGGTCGGCCCATCGCATCAAAGGTTGACAGAATTCCGGTCCAGGGCCAGGCAAGCGACTTACTAAAATGCTGGTGTTGGATCGCCAGGAAAGCAAACGGCTCACCGGTGATGCTTTTGTTCAATAGCAAGTAGCCACTAAATCCCAGCGCTACCGCACCTATCCAGAGCCACTGCCATTGCCAGCGGCGGATAGTCCGGTATTGATGGGCCGCTTCGACAACGAGCGCCGGAATCAGAACCAGACCGTTCAGGCGCGTGAGGCACGAGAGTGCGCCGAAGATACCCGCCAGCATCCATCGTTGCTTGCGAGCCGCGAGCACGCAGCTCAGCACAAGCATGAGAAAAGTACTCTCTGTGTAACCGATGTGTAGAAAATAACTGGTCGGAAATATGAGTAAGAACCAAACTGCGCGGTCTGCCAGCTCTTTTGAGTAGTCGACTTCAACCAGGCGCTTCAACAAAATCGCGGCTACGATAGAAGCTAGCCCGGAAACAATGAGTGCACTTAGTAAATAATCATGAGTGGCCAACGCGAAGAGCCGCACGATCCACGGGTACAACGGAAAGAAGACGAGGAGTGGCGCCGTCTCGCCCGTCGCACTGTAACCAAACTGCGCGAGTTTTTGGTAGTTAACGGCGTCCCAACGATTCCAAATATCCAGCCAGCCGCGCAGACTGACGATGCGCTGATCCTGCAACACCTGATAGCCCTGGCCGGCGGCCAGAAACAGGAGCGCCTTGATTGAAACGACCAGCGCAATTAATCGCCAGTCGCTACGCCGCAGGCGGAGTGCTGGAGATGATGATGGTTCTTCTTTGGTCTGCGCCGCCGTGGTATTTTTGTTTGGCATGGGGAGACTGAGCCACAAGTATTAGCGAGAGAGGATCAGTTCGGTTTGTCGCAACATCTTATTTACCATCCGGCTAAAGCCAGGTGCTAATCATTTCAGTGAAAAATGAACTGCACCACCAAAATCCCATTACACCACCGCCGCGACCGTAATGATATCCTCCTCACAGTACGGAGTAGTTCCAATGGTAAACATTAGTGAAACCTGGGGGACAGAGCCGCAGGAACGCAGACTTGATTTCCCCTGCGATCGTATTATTTCGCATCCGGACGCAGCACTCTATCGCGGTGTGACGATTAGCGCGACCCCTGAAATTGTTTTTCGATGGCTGTGCCAGATGCGAGTCGCACCTTATAGCTACGATTGGATTGACAACTGCGGCCACCAAAGTCCGCGGGAATTGACCCCGGGACTCGATAATCTTGCGGTTGGTCAGGACGTGATGGGCATCTTCGACCTGGTCGAGTTTGCCGTGAACCGGCATTTCACTATTCGAGTGAAATCGGGATCAACTGCGTTAAGAATCTTTGGGGACATGGCCGGAAGCTATCTCATTGTTCCCGTGGCCAATGGTTCCTGCCGGCTACTCGTAAAGTTAATTGGTAAATACCCACAAGGCCTGAATGGCAAGCTGATGCGAATTGTGCTGCCGTGGGGAGACCTGGTCATGATGCGCCGTCAATTGCTGAATCTTAGAGAATTAGCTGAGCAAGCGCCGAAGTGAACCCAGCCCGCGGAGCGGTCGACAGCGTAAAGCCTGGGCTTGCGCTGCGCTCCACCCTAGGTCAAAGAACGGATTAGATTCAACCAGCCCGCGGAGCGGCCGATAGCATAAAGCCTGGGGTGGAGCGAAGCGGAACCCCAGGATCATCAACACAAGAAAATTTGCATAGCCCGCGAAGCGGCCGACAGCGGTCACAGTGTTCGGCGGCACTAATCGGGCGTGGCAACGTGGTTATCGAGCGTTCACGGTGAGTCAGTAAACGTCGAGCAAGTAGGTCGCTACATCGCGAAACAAAAGGAACATCACGCAAAAATTTCGTTCCGGGACGAGTTCATTCAATTTTTGAAAGCCAACGGAAGTGAATACGATGAACGATACGTTTGATGTGAACTCTGTCGGCCGCTTCGCGGGCTATGCA
>JALYTI010000282.1 GCA_030854375.1 Acidobacteriota bacterium
ACGGGCGCGAAGAGGTAGAAGCGACGGGTGGCAAGGTTATTTCATTGCCTTTTATTGAAGGTGCATCGACCAGCGCCATCATTGAAAGAATGAAGAAAACATAGCAGGGGCAGGAGCCAGAAAACGGAGAGAGCCGAAGACGGCGCAAAATGACGGAAACTGCAATTCAAACAAACAGTCTGGCGCGCGCACTACATCCGATTACTGAAACGCCGGAATTCAAAAGCGTTGTCAGCGAAATTAATCGCGGCGCGCGTGTCGTTTCAATCAGCGGGCTGGTTGCCGGTTCCGCGCGCGCGCTGGTAGTTGCAGCATTGCAACGTGAAACCGGAAAACTCTTTGCCATTGTCACCCAATCAAATCGTGATCTCGAGCCCTGGGAAGCCGACCTGCGCTTCTGGTATTGCGCGCTCGCCGGGAAAAAGCATTGCGTAGACGAAGTTCTGATTCTCCCCGCCTCAGAGAGCGATCCGTACGCAGGATCCTCTCCGCATCCGGAGACTCTGGAGCGCCGCGCTTTGACGCTCTGGCGATTGGCCCACCGTTCTCAGCTTTCCCAGGACTTCCTTCTCCTCAGCGCGCGCGCTTTATCCCGCAGAACAGTTACCCCTGATGAAATCACTCGCGCCGGAGCCGTGGTGACGCGCGGCGACAGTCAATCACCAGAAGCTCTGGTTGAACGGCTGGTGGCTGCTGGATATATGCGTGAAGATCCGGTTGGTGCAGTCGGCGAGTTTTCAATGCGCGGAGGAATTCTCGACGTCTGGTCGCCGGGCCAGGAACTTCCCGCCCGAATAGAGTTTTTCGGTGACGAGATAGACTCAATCCGGACGTTTGATCCGGAAACTCAACTTTCCACAAGTCAATTGCGCATCATCGAGATTGTTCCAATGCGCGAAGTATTGGTCCGCAGCCACGATTTCACCGAATGGTCCATCGCAGCTCGCCAACGCTGGAGCGACGAGCGTTATGAACGAGCACTTCGCGACCGCACAGTTTTTGCCGCCGAGGGGGAAAGTTTCTCCGGATGGGAATGGTTGATGCCGATTATCCGCGAAGGAAGTGGGAGCATATTTGATTATCTAAAGGATGCTGTGCTGGTAGTCGACGAGCCGTCGACAGTGGAAACTTATCTGGGCGAAATCTACCAAACGCTTTCCGATCGTTATGCTGAGACAGATGCAGCAGACGATATAGCTTTGAAGCCCGAAGAGCTTTACCTGCCGCCGGATGAGCTGCGCGCAAAGATTGATGAAAGACAAAGGATAGAACTCCGTGTACTGGGGCGGGCAGCGGCTGAAGTCGATCAAAGTGTCGTCCTGGAATCACAGGCCCCCAAAATCCAACTGGGCCGCGCGAGAACGGCGCGCCACCCGCTCTTTCTTTTTCCAGTTGAAGAACGCGCTGCCGAAGTTGAATGGAAAACACAGTCGGCTCTGAAGTATCACGGGCGGCTGGCCAATCTCGCGACCGATCTGTTCACCGCCCGCGAGAAAGGTATTACAACACTGCTGGTGATGCCGAGTCTTGGAGTGGCAGAGCGAGTTGCGGAAATACTTTCCGAATATCACATCGACCCGCGGCTCTTGCTAATAGATGAATCGGCTGAACCGTCCACGGGTCCTGCCCAAACGATTGTAACCGTCGGTCGTCTGAGCAGCGGTTTTGAAGCGCTGGCTGCGCGGCTCTTAATCCACGTCGAAGCCGACTTTTTTGACGAGGCCGGGGCGCAGGCGCTGGAGCGGCGCGCGCAGGCGCCTGACGGTAGGAGGCAGACGGCAGACGGCAGGAAAAGAAAATCTAAAACAGCAGCGTTCCTCTCTGACTTTCGCGATCTTAAGTCGGGCGACTACGTTGTGCACGTCGATCACGGAATCGCGCGCTTCGGCGGCTTGCAAGTTCTTAATCTCGGAACGCGCAGCAGCGAATTCATGCTGCTGTTTTATGCCGAGGACGCGAAGCTTTACGTTCCTGTCGAGCGGTTGGACCTGGTGCAACGTTACTCGAGCGCCGAAGGACATCAACCACAACTCGATCGCCTTGGCGGACTTGGCTGGCAAAAGACGAAAGCCAAAGCAAAGCGTGCAATGCGCGATATGGCTGACGAGCTTTTGCGGCTGTATGCCGAACGCAAACTTGTTGGTGGGTATGCTTTCGCTGCCGACACGCCGTGGCAGCGGGAGTTTGAAGACGGGTTTGAATATGTTTTAACTCCGGATCAGGAAACGGCGATCGAAGACGTAAAACACGACATGGAAGAACCGACTCCGATGGACCGCCTTTTATGCGGTGACGTCGGTTACGGTAAGACAGAAGTCGCAATGCGCGCTGCGTTCAAAGCTGTGATGGAAGGCAAGCAGGCCGCGGTATTAACGCCCACAACTGTCCTTGCCTATCAGCATTACGATACTTTTCGCAGTCGCTTTGCGCCTTTTCCGGTCAAGATAGAATTGCTTTCGCGCTTTCGTTCCCCGAAGGAGCAGAAGGATGTTGCCAAGCGCGTCGAGGCGGGTGAAATAGATGTAGTGATTGGAACGCACCGGCTGCTGTCGAAAGACGTGCGGTTCAAGGAACTCGGCATTGTTGTCGTTGATGAAGAACAGCGCTTTGGTGTGGCCCACAAGGAAAGATTGAAACACCTGAAGAAGCGCGTCGATGTGTTGACGCTTTCAGCGACGCCGATACCGCGCACTCTAAACATGTCGCTCAGCGGCCTGCGCGATATGTCGTTGATTGAAACGCCCCCGCGTGATCGCCTCGCGATTCAAACCCAGGTTGTTCAATTTTCTGAAAACGTAATCAAGTCGGCGATTGAGCTCGAACTCGGTCGCGGCGGGCAAGTGTTTTTTATACACAATCGCGTGGAAACCATCGAGACGATCGCCGCACTCGTCCAGCGACTGGTACCCCAGGCTCGTCTGGTTGTCGGGCATGGCCAGATGAACGAAAAAGAGATGGAACGGGTAATGCTCGATTTCATTGAATTCAAATACGATGTTCTGGTTGCGACGACCATTATCGAGAACGGGATAGACATCCCTCGCGCCAACACGATCATCATAAACCGCGCCGATCAATATGGTCTTTCTCAGCTTTATCAACTGCGCGGGCGCGTTGGTCGTTCAAATCGCCGCGCTTATGCCTATCTTTTGATCCCTGGTGAACAAGAGCTGTCGCCAATTGCCAAGCGACGTTTGGCGGCGATCCGAGAGTTTTCAGACCTGGGCGCAGGCTTTCGGATTGCTGCTCTTGATCTCGAACTGCGTGGCGCGGGAAATCTTCTGGGGGGCCAGCAATCAGGTCACATGGATGCGCTGGGCTTTGATCTTTACACGCAGATGCTGGAACGCACCGTGTCGGAGCTGCGTGGCGAGACGGTGGAAGATGAAATCAGCGTTTCGATCAACCTGGGCGTTGACGTCGCCATACCAGATGAGTACATCAACGACATGGGCCAGCGGCTGCGGACCTACAAACGTGTTTCATCAGCCAGGGACGAAGAGACGCTTTCGAGTATTCGCAATGAGACTCGAGATCGATACGGCCGTCTACCCGGGTCTGTAGAGCAATTATTTGCGTATGCGCTTTTGCGACGACTCGCGGAGGATCTCGGAGTCTTGTCCATAGATAAGACTACTGATGGGGTCGCACTGAAGTTTAGCGAAAAAGCCCATATATCACTTGAAAAACTGGCGGCATTTGTGGGCAGCCGCGAGGGCCGGATTTTTAGTCCCACCGGCGTCTTGCGTTGGGCTCTGAGTGAGGACGAGGAGGATCAGCTGCTCGACACAATACGCGGCACGTTGACGGAACTGAGGTCGAAAGAGGGTCAGTAGTTGATTGCCCGTGGTCAGTAGTTATACCGATTTGTTATACCGAGGTCTTTATGGTCAAATCTACCGCGCAGACCAGGCTGAAATAGTTAAAAATAGAGTCCCCGCGCGAGTAACAACGGACGGGGACAACTGAGAATCGTCAAACATTTAGGAGTAGTTTTTGTGAAATCTAAATTTATCACCTCCGCGATTGCGGGCATTTTTGCGTTAACAATTTTAGCTTTGGCTCCGTCTTCAACTTTTGCCCAGGAGGGCGAGTTGAAAGTTGTGGACGAAGTTATTGCTCAGATAAATGACGATGTCATCACGCTCTCGATGTTGAAGCGAGAATCTAAAGAGCGCATTGACGCTTTGAAGCAATCCGGAATGTCTGCGGAGCAGGCCACCGAAGAAGTCAACAAACGGCAGCCTGAATTAATTGCCACT
>JALYTI010000021.1 GCA_030854375.1 Acidobacteriota bacterium
AACAAAAAGCCTACATACGAGCGGTTTTTCTGTCTCACCCTGGTTAATGGACGATGGCGAGCGTCATAAGTCGCTTCGTACTGCTGAAAAGGCCCTCCATTTTCTTAGTGAGACCCGCCTGGAACGCGGCGATGCGGTAATTGCTTTAGGGGGAGGCGTTGTGGGTGACTTGGCGGGATTTGTTGCCGCCACTTACTTGCGTGGCCTCGCCTTTATCCAGGTACCAACCACCTTGTTAGCGCAAATCGATTCATCTGTCGGCGGCAAGACGGGTGTAAATCTACCCACAGGAAAGAATCTCGTCGGCGCGTTTCACCAGCCCCGCGCAGTCATCATAGACACGGAAACGCTTATTACTTTGCCGGCGCGCGAGCTTGTGGCAGGTTGGTGCGAGACCATAAAACAAGGGGCTGTTGGTAGTCGGAAACTCTTTAAACAAACAAGCGATTTTCTGCAGTCTTACAACTCACAGGGAACGTTGATTTCCTCACAACTGGAGAACCTCATTGCCTCTCACTGTGCCTTCAAAGCGTCAATTGTCGCGGCAGATGAACGCGAAGATATTGCTCGCCGGGATCATCGTTCGCGGCGAATTCTGAACTTCGGTCATACAATTGCACACGCTTTGGAAGCCGTGACCAACTACCGGCGCTTTCGACATGGCGAAGCGGTAGGCCATGGAATGTTGGTTGCAGGGGAGCTATCGAAAAATCTAGGCTTGCTGAAGCAATCGGAGGTAGAATTACTTACCCGGGCGGTTCGCCTGTGTGGACCGCTGCCCTCGGCAAGCGATTTGGAAGCGAGTACGATAAGCAAGGCAATTGCACGAGACAAGAAACGGGCAGGAGGCCATGTCCAGTGGGTCCTCCTCGAAGGCATCGGGCAACCGAGAATCGTAGATGGGAAAGAGATTAGTCCGAGGTTGTTGACGCAATCACTGCGCGAGGTCTTGGGAACTCGTTCACAAAGTAAGGAACCATCATGAACCAGATATCAAGAGCGAGCGAGCGCGGAAATGCGCGCCTCAAGTTCATATTGGCTGTAGCAATAATCGGTTTGATCGTATACGCGGGATACCTCTTCATTCCTGTAGCCTATCAGGCTTATCTTCTCAAGGATCTAATGCAGCATGATGTAGATGCTGCTGTCGCGATGGGGCATCCCCCATCATGGGTGAAGGATCAGCTTGTCAGAAGCGGACCGGACTACGGCATGCCGGCGGATGCAGTCGTCACATCAACGCAACAAGAGAATCGCATCGAAGCAAGGGTGCAATTTTCGCGGCCAATAGAGTTCCCCGCCTACACTTATCATTATGACTTTGATCACACTGTAAAGAGTGCGACGTTCCTGAGCTACAAATAAATTCGCTTTACTGTAAATAAGAAAGTCGGGCGCAGAAGATTCAGTCTCTGCGCCCTTCTTGTTGGCTGGGAAACCTATCGTTGCGTGTTGTCGAGAAAGGCTTTGAGTTTCCGTGAACGTGAAGGATGACGCAGTTTGCGGAGTGCTTTGGCCTCGATTTGACGAATGCGTTCACGCGTTACTGCAAAATGCTGGCCCACCTCTTCCAGCGTATGCTCGGATCCTGTGCTGCCAAGACCGAAACGCATTTTGATAACCTTCTCCTCGCGGGGCGTCAGCGTCGCTAATACCTCGTCAGTGATTTCGCGGAGATTTGAAGCAACAACTGCATCCGCCGGATTTAATATCGACTTGTCTTCGATGAAGTCGCCAAGATGAGAGTCTTCCTCCTCCCCGATCGGCGTTTCAAGTGAGATCGGTTCCTGTGCAATCTTCAGGACCTTCCTAACTTTCGAGACTGGAATATCCATCTTCCGGGCTATCTCTTCGCTGGTCGGCTCGCGCCCTAACTCCTGTACCAAAGCTCGAGAGGTTCGAATCAACTTGTTTATCGTTTCGATCATGTGCACCGGAATGCGAATGGTGCGCGCCTGGTCCGCAATTGCGCGCGTAATCGCCTGCCGAATCCACCAGGTCGCATAAGTCGAAAACTTATAACCTCGCCGCCATTCAAACTTATCAACAGCCTTCATCAAACCGATATTTCCTTCCTGGATCAGATCCAGAAATTGAAGCCCTCGATTTGTGTACTTCTTGGCGATTGATACAACTAAACGCAAGTTTGCTTCGACTAACTCGCGCTTGGCCTGGCCCGTTTGCTGTTCACCAATGACAATTGCCTGGAGCGCTCGTTTGACCTCAACGGGATTTATGTTGTGGTCTGCTTCAATTAGCAGCAGCCGCTTCCTGGCAGCCGAAACACGCCGCTTGTATTCCTTCTGGTCGTCGGCTTTGATCCGCTTCCGGTTAAGTTTCTCCGTGAAACTATCAATTTCGCGCTCGGCATCGCGAACCTCTTTTTGAACGGCGCGAATTGCATTGATCAAACGTTGACGCGCGCGCTCGGTAATGTTTAGCCGGCCTATTTCCTGGGCTATCTCCAGTCGGAGTCGGGCGACTCTCCGGCGCAGACGCATCAGTTTCTTACTCTTCTTGCCTCGCGTAGCCTTTTGCTCGTCCCGCAGCTTCTCCCATTCTTTTAAACCCTGTTTGAAAACTTTTCGAATGTTTTGAATGCCTTCTACGGTCCAGGCCTTATACTCCTCGGCCTTGTCCATATCTTCGTCGCCCGTCAGTTCGGCTTGTTCGGAGAAGATAACGATTTCGCGAATGTTCGCGGTTGCCGCTTCTAATTCTTCTCCGACTTTTAGAATCTCTCGAACTGCGATTGGAGAACGTGCAATCGCCTTTTGAGTCTTGAGCTGACCACGCTCGATTCGTTTTGCGATTGCAACTTCACCTTCGCGCGTGAGCAAAGGAACAACACCCATTTCTCGCAGATAGAGCCGGACGGGATCATTCGTTTTCTCCAGGGCGCCTGCGGAAAGATCGAGTTCGACATCTTCATCGCCGTCCTCGTCATCTACGGCGACTGCAGCCGCCTGCTCCAGCAATCTTTCGTCGGAATCGGCTACGGCAATATTCGAGCCTTCGAGTTTTTGCAGAACGTCCTCAATGTCGTCGGGAGAAACGACATTGTCGGGCAATTCACGATTCAGATCGTCGAACGTGAGATATTTTTTGTCGCCGCCCAATTCCAGGAGACGCTCCATCACATCGTCACGATCCTTATCTTCAATACTCAAGTCTCTTCCGCTCCAAAAAAGTTTAGAGTGCTAACTGCGCGGTTGTGAGAAAGTCTTCAGGAGTCAGTCCCTTAAGAACTCAGTCGCCGGCTAATCCCATGAGAATTGCAAATGAGAATCAAATCTTAATGCCCAATTTGCATTGCTTCCGCCTTAGGCAGCAGCGTGCTTCTTCGCCTGGCCAATTCCACATGCTCCGTGGAAAGTCTATCGCGCCGTTCGATTTCTCCATCTCGTTCCGCCGCTGCCATTTCGGAGGTCAACTCGCTAATTCGCCGATCCACTTTCATCAATCGTAAGGCGTCAATGCATCTTTCGGCCGCTAATTGTCGAGCGCTCGGTTGTTCCTCTACCGAGCTTTCAAACTCACTCATGAGCAGACTGGGCAAAAGCTCGGAAATTGGATCACCCTCCGTCTTTTTGCTCAAAAAGTCGAAATCTATCGTCACTCCTTCACGCTCTCCGTCGATCAAGGCGCGGAAAACAAGAGCTGTCGGCAGATCGTCGTAATCCCCGGGTTCCAATTTCGGCAAAACAGCGCGCCGCAGTTCTTCCTCAGCCAGAAGTAACTCCAAAAGACGTTGTTCGGCCACGGTCGGTTTGATTTGCGTACGCCTGACAGTTTTTTCTCCGGCGGGCCTGGCTTCCCCGGTTCCCATCCTGATCGAATGCCACAACTCTCGCCGCAGCGCAGCGTCACCAATTCGCAGGGAATCCATCGCAATGTCGAAGTACTCGCGCTTCTGAATACGACTGCGGACGGCATGAACGTACGGCAGAACCTCATTGATCGCTGCTTCCTTATCCGCCGGATTGCTTAGTTTGCGATCCCGTACCGCTTGATCGATCACGAATTGGAGGTAGGGTTGTGCCTCGCCACGTTGCCGATGGTATTCACTAGCGCCTGACTTTCTGATGAACTCATCCGGATCCGCATTGTCCGGAAGTACCAGAATCTTTACTTCCAGATCCTCCGCCAGAAGTATTTCAATAGCCTTTTTTGCTGCCTGGACACCCGCCGGGTCGCCATCATAGTTGAGCACAACTTTGCGGGCAAATCGGCCCAGCAGTTTCACCTGGGGCGGTGTCAGTGCGGTTCCCAAGCTCGCTACAACGTTACGAACGCCGAACTGATAAGGAACAATTAAGTCGAGAAAACCTTCGACTAGGATCGCAAATCCCTGCTTACGAATTTCGTCGCGCGTAAGATTGAGCCCGAAAAGATTTCGACCTTTTATGTAAGCTGAGGTTTCTGGTGAGTTGATATATTTCGCATCCTCATTCTTGAGCGTGCGCCCTCCGAAAGCGATCGGCTTCCCCTGCAGATCCATCACAGGAAAGATTAGACGCCCTCGGAAGCGATCGTAAGAGCCGCCTTCTTCTTTTTTAACGACTAACCCGCTGCGCTCGATCTGCTCCTGGCTGGCGCCCTTCTGTCTCAAATAAATTGAAAGCGCGTCCCAGCTGTCGGGCGCATAGCCGAGTCGAAATGTTTTCGTTGTTTCTTCTGTGATCTCGCGGCGAAGAAGATAATCTCGCGCGATTCGTCCCTCCCCGCCGGATTCAAGCTGCTGTTCCCACCATTCGAGTGCCCATTTATTAAGCTCGATTACCTCGTCTGCTTCATTCCGTCTGGCTTCAAAGCGACTGTCATCAATCAGCTTGGGTAACGGCACGCCTGACTTTTCGGCCACCAGCTTGATCGCGTCAGGAAAGGAGACGCGCTCCATCTCCATCACAAAGTTAAAAACGGATCCGCCCTTGTGACACCCAAAACAGTAGAAGATCTCTTTTGCGGGACTTACTGAAAACGATGGCGTCTTCTCTTTATGGAAAGGACAACACGCCATCCAATTCGCGCCCTTCTTTTTTAGCTGCACGTAGTCCTGGACCACGCGCACAATGTCTGCCTGGCGCTTTAGATCGTCGATGAATGTTTGTGGATAGCGCATGAAGAATTAGTGGAGCAACAAACCGCGTAATTCACTAGCTTTTCAACTCAACCAGCGTGGCGCCGGAACCGCCTTGATCCTGCGGCGCCGCTTTGAAGCGTGCAACATGCGGATGATCCTTCAGCAGCTCGGCGATTGCTCGGCGCAATGCTCCCGTGCCGTGACCGTGAACAATTCTTATCTCACTGAGACTCGCAAGCGACGCCTCGTCGAGAAACTTGTCAACTGCATCAATCGCTTGATCGGTAGTTTGTCCGATCACGTTCAGTTCCGAGCGGCCATTATGTTCAGCAACCTTGAGATGGACTTGCGTTGCACGCGAATCACGGAGGCTCGCAAACTTTTCTGTTTGAGACTTAGAAGCAGCTACCACTTCAACCAATTCGAGATTGTCGAGCTTCTCCCTGAATCGCAGCGACTTAACTCTTACTTCAGCCTCATCACCCTTCAGGCTGTCTACAATGCCAATTGATCCAAATGAGCGGAGTTTAACTTTATCACCTACAACAATCTCGCGCGCAGCTCCCGCGACATACTTCACGTCTTCCATGTCGCTAGCTTCAAACGGCCTTTTCGTATCTTCCTTTTGAACAACCTGTCCCCCGCGCATAACTCGCACACCGCGGGCACTTGTGCTGGCAGGAGCCCCGGAAAGTGACTCGCGTTTGCCGCCGGCGTTCGTTGCGCGTTGTGCTTCACGCTTCAGTTCTGCTACACGACGTTGAGATTCACGCTCGACCTTCAAGCGCTCGGAACGGTCCTGAATGGTCGCGATAAGCTCGCGCGATCGCTGTTCAAATTCATTAACGGTCTTCTCCAACGCACGCTGGAACAAACTCTGACGTTCGCGTTCGTGCTTCTCAGCCTTTTTATCCAGGGAAGCGAATTTCTCAGCGACCGCCGCCCGCTCTTCCTCGAGCGCTTTACGAAGAGCTTCCGCCTCTTCAGCTTCACGCTTGATCCGGCGGAGATATTCAGAAGCCTGTCGCGATGAATCCTTCACCGACTCCAAAGCAAGGTCAATCACCTTGCCCGGGATTCCAAACCGCCGGGCAATTTCCAGACCGGAAGAAGAACCCGCGACCCCAACAATCAGCCGGTAAGTGGGCTGCAACGTCTTTTCATCAAACTCCACACTCGCGTTAACGACCCCCGCTTCGTTTGCCGCATACATTTTCAAGCCGCTGTAATGAGTGGTTGCCATTACGTGCGCTCCGCAGTCCTTGCGGAAGTGGTCTACCACGGCCACACCCAGTGCGGATCCTTCCTCGGGATCCGTACCTGTCCCGACCTCATCGAGCAACACCAACGCAGGGGCTTCACACAGCTCGATCATGCGCGAGATGTTTGCGACATGCGAAGTGAACGTAGATAGATTCGCAGCAAGCGATTGATGGTCGCCGATATCGGCGAGCACAGAAGCATAGAACGGAATCCTTGCTTCGCGAGCGGGAACCGACAAGCCGGATAAGGCCATCAACGAAAGCAGGCCTGCTGTCTTGAGTACTACGGTCTTACCGCCCGCGTTAGCGCCGGAGATGACCATCGTATTGTCTTGTTGATCAAGGGAAAATGATACGGGCACAACTGAACCACCTGAGCCGCGCAGGTTCTCTTCGAGGAGTGGATGCCGGGCTTCGATCAGTTGAAGCATAAACCCAGCAATATCAGGGATCACACAATTGAACTTCTGATGAAAAATTGCTTTCGCGTTTATGAAATCGAGATCAGCGACAGCCTCCGCCGCAGCTTCGATAGCGGGCAATTGCAAACGCAGCTCTTCAGTCAAAGCGAACAGAATTCTGTGGATTTCGCGCGCTTCTTCTTCATGACGGGCCTGCAGTTCATTGTTAGCATCAATTGTTTCCAGCGGCTCAACAAAAGCTGTGGCACCCGATGACGAATAGCCATGGGCCACGCCGTTCACTCGTCCGCGGTGATCGGATTTGACCGGAATCACGAATCGATCGTTGCGAATCGTAACCAGTTCATCCTGGATTGCTTCTCCCGACTTGCGCATCACGCTTTCGAGTGTGCGTGTAATGCGCGAACGCAACCCCGAAATCTCGTGTCGTATTCTCCCCAACTCGGGACTTGCTCGATCATCAATCTCCCCGGTCGGCAAAATCTTGTTTGCGATACGAGCAGTAAGACGGTTCAAGTCAACCGGCAAGTGCCCAACCGTAGCCCAGAGCACTGGCGAAGTGTCTCGCTCCGCAAGAATCGACGCCCGCGCCGACATTGCCTGTTCACATAACAATCTGATTTCAAGTATTGCCGTGGGGTCTAGTGTCGCACCCTCCACGCGCAACAACGCAATTTTGTCGGACGGATCGCCGAGGTCACTGAACGTCCACGCCGCGCCTCGCTTTCGTATTTCTACACTCTCCGCTAGTGCTGAAAGTTGTTTCTGCAACGCGGCTATATTCGCAAGAGGTTGGAGCGCATTCACGCGCGCCTTTCCCATCGGTGTTTGGGCGCCGCGCCTGATCAAAGCCCGCAGCTCATGGTATTCAAGGATTGTGAAGGCCTGGTCGTGCATCAACGAGGATCACCGGTAATAAGGGAGAAGTGCGGACGAAAGAAAGACAGCACAGATTGAACCTGAATATGTTGAATTGTCGTTCGACTTCGATTCTAGCATTCAGGAAAGATTTTCACATTCGCAGGATGCCGGATGAGTGCGAGCCTTGACTTCTAAAAACGCCGGCGCCGTCGTTCCCGGCCGTGCAGGGCTGTGGCAAATAGTTCCCTAGTGTTGAGGATATTTATTTTACGATTTCCGAGTTGCAAAACACGTTGAAACAGACGTTCCGCGCCTTCTACGTCTCCGTCAGATATCGCAATTGTTTCGCCTAAAGCGTCCACTGCCAACGCCAACTGCTCATCGCCACGCAATGCGAGAATGTGCTGAAACGCTTCTTCGCTGGAGGCAGCTTCAGGGCTAAGCAATGCAGCAAGATTCAGAACCGTCAACATTCGGCCCTGAATACTTACAACGCCGAGGACGGATGCGGGAGCGTATGGTAACGGAGCGGGCTCACGCCATTCCACGATAGCAGCGATTTCATTCTGAAAGACGCCGAGATGGGACGAGCCTGCCCGGAGAAGTTGCACATTCCGCATGGGACTGGCTTCGAGTCCATCCGGCTCACCGTGCGATTGTTCTCCCGCCTTATTGTTTGGGGGCGGGCGCTTCCCGCCGGACTTATCGTGGATCATTGTCATAGACCTGCGAGACGCGGTTTCAGGCATTATAACTCGAAGGCGGCCAACGCCCGCCTCTGAAACGGGCTCTTATATAGTTGAGGCTTTCTGGCAACCGTAGTCATCGCGAGATAGAATGTTTTGAAAATCAGAACTTCCCGGCTCTCAACGTACACGTCATTCGTATTCGGGCGATTAGTCGTTGGTCTTTTATGATCGGGCAGAAAGGTTTCTCTCAATGGATGAATTCGACCGCGATCGGGCGGACATGAATGAAAAGCTGCTCGGTAGCAATCATCTCGGTATTAAGCGATTCTTTGCGCTGGACAGTCAGGCTTACGAAGAGGGCGCGCTTGACAAACGCACGAAAGAACTGTTGGGTCTGGTCGCGTCAATAGTACTTCGCTGCGACGATTGCATTACCTATCACATCAAACAATGTGTCGCCGCTGGGGTGACGAGGCCTCAATTTCTTGATGCCTTCAATGTTGCTCTGGTGGTAGGAGGCTCGATAACAATCCCTCACCTGCGCCGCGCAGTTGATCGACTTGACCAAAGTCTCGAGATAAACATCGACGAAGCAACCCCACACCAGCACGGATAGAATTTCATTTCACGCACAGCAAAGCGATCCACGAACATCGGCACTATAAACCTGAGGAACAGCCAAGTCGTATATCTTCTATGTTGAAACGTACCAAATTCACTAGTCGCCGGATTTCGCTCGTTGGGGCGCTTAAAATCGTCTGGATAATTGTCCTGTCGGCAGCGTCATTTCTTTCGTATTCAATTAATTCAACCACAATGAAGGGTTCTACAATGTCAGCTCAGGAAAAGATTCGCGTGCGTGCACCGGAACTAACCGGCGGTCGAGGCTGGCTCAACACTGAAAAGCCGCTCTCGCTTGCTGCCCTCAAAGGCAAAGTTGTGTTGCTGGATTTTTGGACTTATGGCTGCATTAACTGCATTCACATCATTCCCGACCTCAAGCGCCTCGAACAGAAATATGCAAACCAGCTCGTCGTGATCGGTGTTCACTCGGCGAAGTTTGAAAATGAAAAGGAGACGGAAAATATTCGGCGCATCATTTTGCGCTACGAGATCGAGCATCCAGTCTATAACGATGCGGAATTCAGAGTTTGGCAGAGCTACGGCGTTCGCGCATGGCCCACTCAGGTCTTAATCGATCCGGCTGGTTATGTCATTGGCGCAGTTTCAGGCGAAGGAAACTACGAAATTATTGACCAGGTAGTCAGTAAGACAGTTGATGACTTTCGCAAACGCGGCGAGCTGAATGAACAACCGTTAAAGCTGACGCTCGAGCGTGCCAGGGTTGGCGATTTGCCCCTCGCGTTTCCGGGAAAGCTTCTTGCCGACCAGAAAAATGATCGCCTTTTTATTGCTGATTCGAACCACAATCGGATCGTCATCACCAAACTAGACGGGACTTTGGTCGAGACTATTGGAACCGGCACGCCGGGAGCGATTGACGGAACATTCGATAAGGCCAGTTTCTACCGCCCGCAGGGATTGGCGCTGGACGGCGACGCTCTTTATGTTGCGGATACAGAAAACCATTTAATCCGTAAGCTAGACCTGAAGGCCAGGACGGTTCTGACAGTGGCGGGCACTGGCCAACAGTCGCGCGACTATTTCCGCCAAGGTCCAGCGCGAACGATTGAGCTGAGTTCGCCATGGGATCTACAACTCGTGGAACGACAGCTCTACATCACCATGGCTGGCCAGCATCAAATTTGGAAACTCGATCTCGATAAACAGGAGATCGCTACTTTCGCCGGATCAGGTCGGGAGGCAAGGCACGACGGCCCACTGCGCGAGGCAGGCTTCGCACAGCCTTCGGGCATTACTTCCGATGGCAAGAAGCTTTACGTGGCCGACAGCGAGTCGAATATCATTCGCGTGATCGATCCCATGGATGGCCAGGTAGAAACGCTGGTTGGTGGCGACTTGTTCGAATTTGGCGACGTGGACGGCACTGGTGATGACGTTCGTTTGCAACATCCTCTCGGCGTGTTTGCGTTTGGCGACAAGATACTGATTGCTGACACATACAACCACAAGATTAAGGAGTTGGACCCGAAAACGCGTTCCGTGAAAACATTTCTCGGCGCGGGCAAGCCTGGGCAATCGGACGGCGCCTCCCCCTCGTTCTACGAACCCGGCGGCTTAAGCGTTGCTAACGGCAAGCTTTATATTGCCGACACCAACAACCACGGGATTCGAGTGGTAGATCTGAAGACGAAGCAAACTTCTACTCTGAACATCCAGGGACTTCAGCCTCCCGCGTGGATCGCAAGCGGCAGTGTGTCCGAAACGGAAGATGGACCAAATGCTGAAGAGACCAAGATTGCACCGCAGTCGTTACGCGCGAGCAGCGATGCAACGATCGTTACACAAATAGAGCTTCCCGGCGGTTATCATCTCAATCCAGCAGCACCGCAGCGATACCGAGTATCGATTGAGAGCGGGACGCAACAGCTCGGCTTGATATCTGAGACGCAGCCTGGCGCTGCGGGTCGAGACAAAGTTGTCAGCCGCTCGGCGAAAAACCTGTCACTGCCATTGCGTATTCCTATTCGAACATTTGAACCGGGCAATGCCGAGGTGCGCATCCAGCTCACACTTTTTTATTGCCGGGAAGATAACACCGGGACCTGTCGAATCAAGACGCTGATTTGGCGCGCACCAGTGCAAGTCACGAACGATACAGGTTCGGGCAAGGAAGTTACCGTGCAGGCGAAACTCACGGCTGATTAGCGCTGCGCCAGATTCTGTCGCAGCTTAGCGGCGTTCCTCGAGGGAGACGCGGTTTCCGGTCGGCACCGTTTCAGTTGTCAATCATCTTGAGGTATCAGGTCCGAAGGACCGGCAGTGGATAGCCCCGTCCGTGACGGCGGGGTATATGCGATGGTTATTACGTAAGCGCCGAAGCTGCGCCACGAGTCTGTACCGGCCCTTTGGGCCTCTGGGCTATGGAGAGACAGATCCCCGCCCTCACGGACGGGGCCATTGACTACCGGTCCTTCGGACCGGAAAATTGAAATTGAACCCCACTACCTTTCGGTCGCTTCGCTTGCTCCCTCCCGATGCAGCGAGTAATATCGCTCTTCCCCTAATCTAGTTTGAGGAGTAAAAGCCGTGGCTGACCAACCAGGAGCAAGGGCCGTGATCGATAAACCATTTCTTACCGACGTTAAGACTTTGCGCGAGCGCGCCCGCCAACACATTGAAAA
>JALYTI010000022.1 GCA_030854375.1 Acidobacteriota bacterium
AACCACGTCAGTGAAGCTTTTCGCTTCCGGCTACGCGCTATTCAGCGGATTAGTGTTCATTGCCGTGATGGGACTTCTGCTCGCGCCGGTTGTACATCGAATGCTGCATAAGTTTCATGTGGAATAAACAGAATACGATATGCAAATTCCGGGTTGCGCTCTTCCTCCGCGGATCAGGCATTGAAAAGCGCCCACTCCTTTTCGAGCTGGAAGGCCGGGACACATTGCAGATGTCCTGAAGGCTTCATGTTGATATTCTAATATCGGGACCTCACAAGGAGCCCAAACACAATATGGATGATCGCAGGACTAAACCAAGGTTGAGTGTCAGCCTGGATGCAAGGTGGGATGGGGAAACACAAGTCCACCATGCGCGAATAACAAATCTCTCGGAAGGCGGTTGTTATTTAGACTCTGTGGGCGAAGTAAGGTCCGGCGAAATTGTGGGTTTCCGCGTGCTGTTGCCGAACGGTGAATGGGTATATCTGGAAGGAGAAGTCAGACACATCGGCGGCAAAGGATTCGGCGTGAAATTTCTGGAGTTAAACGAGGAGCAAACGAGAAACCTTCATTGGTTGTTAAAAATTGCTCAAGAAGCCGGACCAAGCGACCCGGCAATGTCCGCTGACTTAGTTGAGGAGTGAGATGACGACGCATATTCCCAAATCAAGGCCGTCAGAACTATCCGCAGATTACACAGATGCGGCACTAGCGGGGCAGTAGCCCGACCGTCAGGGAGGGCGTCGTCGCCACTCAGCCAGCATCGCTTGGAGTGCCACCGGCCACGACGCCCTCCCTGATGGTCGGGCTACTGCCCCGGTCATGTAGTCCATTGTTACTGTGTTTTTGAATCTGCGTAATCTGCGGATGATTCTCCACGCGTGAGGTGTTCGCCGCGAGTAAGAAGAACCTGCGAGAAACAGGATGCGCGAGGTTGCGCCAGCGCGACAGTTGGCGCTCGATGATTAGCTCAAAGCCGGCAAATTCGAACACGCTGCGCCATTCGCTGTCGGGCCGAAAAGTACACCGCCCGGTTCGACTTTGCCACTTGAGATTGTGAGTCCAGCATACGAAACGATCCCACCAGAGTTCAGGAATATCTTCATAGATAACAATGAGACCATCTGTCCGCAAGACCCGTCGCAGTTCGTTCATAACCACGTTGATATCCTGCGCATGGTGCAGTACGTAACAGAGCAGCACAGCATCTACTGACTCATCCGCAACGGGGAAACGCATACCATCGAATTCTCGGTAGTCGATTGGTGCTTCGGTTGTCGGATCAAGGTCAATCCCGATCACCTGTTTGCCGAGCAAAGCCGAAAGATGATGGGCAATGTAGCCGTTGCCGCATCCTACATCGAGCACGCGCGAATGGCGCGGAATCACTCGCGCTAACTCGAGGGCCATGTCGTAGGCGCGACCCACTTTACGCCGTCGCCGTTCGCGTCGCAGCCGGCGCCATAAACCTGTAAGCGCACGACTTTCGGATTCGATACGAGAATCCGGAAACGAGGTGGCGGGTCCCAGGAGCTCACTGCTGTAAGGCGTGCAGGTCGCAGACGGCTGAGGGATTGAGACTGTTGGTTCAAACATGTTCCAGAGGATTGCAATCGCAATGCCCAATCCTAACGCTGACCAATTCGCAGATAACCACAACTAACATTTGCTACGCTGCGAGATTTTGGCGACGAGTGTCTGGTATTCACGACAGTGGGCCGATGAGCAGTAAACGAATTGGTTGGTCGACACTTAATTCATTAGGTAAGATGTGCGGAAACAAAATTCGTTTTGGAGCGCACCGAGGTAATTTATGATAAGACTGTTGACTGGATTGCTGTTTCTGGGTTTGTGCTTTTCGACAATCGCGCAAACCGGACCCCGTATGAAAGCTTCGAATAATTTGCCTCCAGGCTACTGGCCGCTCGAGAAGAGCCAGCCGATCATCGACAAGACACAAACCATTCGTTTGTCGTCAGACTTGGGTCATTTAAGCGGAGGCGAACGGAGAGCAGTTGCGAAACTGCTTGAAGTCGGAAAGATTTTCCAAAGCCTTTACGAAGAACAACGACACGCTCAAGCCTTTTCGTCCTTTGCCAATCTCGTGGAGGTTGATAAGCGCCTCGGATCTCCAACAGTCACCCAAAACCTGCTGACACTATATCGTTTGAATCAGGGGCCAATTGCGACGACGCTGGAAAATAAGCGCGAGGCTTTCTTGCCGGTCGAGCCAACGGTGCCCGGCAAGAACGTGTATCCCTGGGGCGTAACGAAGGACGAACTGGAGGCCTTCATTGCCCAACATCCCGAACAGCGCGAGAAGGTGATGGACCTCCGCACACTAGTGCGCCTGGCGATATTGAAAAATCTGCATGAAGATGACTCTCGATTGCGAACCTTTCCGGCGCTGGATACTTTGCATCCAGGCCTCCGTAAATATTTTGAGGCGCTGGCGGCTGAGAAGCGGCATTATCAGTTCCGCGCGCAACTACCGGCTTCACAATGGGGATTCTATGCGGTCCCTTACGCGGTTGGGTATGCCGAGAAATTGACCCGCGCCTATGAACTTCTGAACGAAGCTGCCGATGACCTGCAAAAAGATGACGAAGAGTTTGCGCGTTTCTTGCGCAATCGCGCTCGTGATTTGTTGTCCAACGACTATGAATCAGGGGATGCCGCGTGGGTAACCGGTCACTTCAAGAACCTTAACGCGCAAATTGGTTCTTACGAGACATATGACGATGAGCTATATGGCGTGAAAACGTTTTTTGCCTTCAGCCTCCTCAGTACGCGCCGGGAGGAAACGACGGCGCTGCGCCAGGCAATGAAGGGTTTGCAGGCACTCGAGGATTCGCTCCCATACGACCATCACAAGAAGGTCCGCGAAGACATACCTGTCGGCGTTTACGACGTAATTGCGGACTTCGGCCAGGCCCGCGGCGCCAATACGGCGACGATTCTTCCTAATGAGAGCTATCTCGCGCGCAGGTATGGTCGCACAATCCTGCTTCGCGCCAACATCATGCGCGAACCAAATATTTTTCAATCCGGGTCCGGCGCACTTGAGGCAGCCGTCGGAGCCGACCAGGCAAAGGCCCTGACTTCAGATGGAAACTTTTACCGCACTCTCTGGCACGAGGTGGGACACTATTTAGGAGTTGATCGGACAAAGGATGACCGCGATCTCGACGAGGCACTGCAGGAAGATTCGAGCGTCCTGGAAGAAATGAAAGCTGACCTGGTATCACTGTTTGTGGCAGAGGCGCTTCATAAACACGGATATTACAACGACGCTAAGCTTAAGAGTGTTTATGCCGGCGGAATCCTGCGTGTGCTGCAAAACAATAAGCCTCGCCGCGATCAGCCGTACAACACGATGCAATTGATGCAGTGGAATTTCTTTATGGAAAATAGACTGCTGGCGTTTGATCCTTCAACCAAGATGCTTCGCATTGACTACGACAAGTATCACGAGGTCGTAGGCAAGATGCTTGCGAGAACTTTGGAAGTGCAGTACCAGGGAGATAAAGCTGCTGCGGATCGGTTTATCGATGAGTACGCTAAGTGGGACGAGAACCTTCACGGAGTGATAGCAAAAAGAATTCGCGACCAGCAGCGATACCGGTTCCGCCTGTTTAAGTATGAGGCACTGGGGGAATAGGGGCCGACGGCAGGAGGCAGGAGCAGGCGGCAGGAACGAACCCGTGTAGGTTCAAGGACAAATCAGAAATGAGAAATAACAAATGACAAATGGAAAATTTTCCATATCTCATTTGTCATTTCTCATTTTTCATTGAAAGAGACGGATCCTACCCCTGCCGAGTGCGACTGCCTCCTATTTCCCAAAAGCATCGCCGCCAAGAAAGTTCTCTCGTAAATAAGTAACGGTATCGTGAAGCGTTTCACCGGGATCTCGTGGTTTGAAGGCCAGCTCGCGAGCAGCCTTTCCGCAGTTGAGGTACCAGAAGTACTGCGCCATTTCAATTGCGCCTGGTTCGACCGGAGAGGCGAAGTTCCATTGTTTGAAAAGGGAATCGACGATTTGCGATCCGACCACCATAAACTTGGACGGCAATGCAATCCTCGGGGCTCCGATCTTTGTCAGCCTCGCGAGCCGCCCGAAGAATCTGTCGAAGGTCCAATTTGCCGCGCCCATTAAGTAGCGCTCGCCGTGCCGGCCTTTTTT
This sequence comes from Acidobacteriota bacterium, assembly GCA_030854375.1. Taxonomy (GTDB): domain Bacteria; phylum Acidobacteriota; class Blastocatellia; order Pyrinomonadales; family Pyrinomonadaceae; genus PSRF01. Next base: position 4,187 of record JALYTI010000022.1, read on the forward strand.
CATGGCCACGCGAAAAGCTTTTGCCGCGTCTCTCACATCGACAAAACTCAACCCTCCGGTTGGCACTGCGCCAATCTTGCGCGCCATAAAGTCGAGCACAACTTTGGTTGAGCTGAGCCGGTCATCGCCGGGACCAAGCAGCAAACTGGGATTCATTATCACCAGCCGCAAGCCTTTGCCGTTGAACCGCTCCAGCGCCGCCATCTCCTGGTAGAGTTTGCTCGCGTAATAAGGCCAGCGAGAAATGATCTCGAGCGGCGGTGGGTATGATTCGTCAGGAACCAACTCTCCGTCTTCTGTAACGGCAATCGTGCCGCTGGTGGATGCCAGCACGATGCTTTTTACGTCCGCCGCTTTCGCCGCATCGCATAACAGCCGGGTGCCTTCAACATGAACTTTATACATCTCGCGCGCATCTTCACGCTCGCGTGAAACCTTACCCGCCAGGTGATAGATTTCCTTGATCCCTTCAACGGCACGTTTTGCATCACTCTCTTTTGTAACTGATCCCTCGAAGGTCTCCACTCCCAAACCAACGAGCCAGTCGGGAATGGAGGTAGCCATCACGCGGATGTCCTTCGCGCCGTCGGCGACAAGTTGTCTCACCAAATGCGATCCAAGAAAGCCCGTGCCTCCGGTGACGAGCGTTGCCGGTCGCGGTCGTTTCTCGATCGCCGCGCGCCGCTTCGTGCCCGCTTTGACTGGAGTCATTCGCGCCGTGCGCTTGGTAGAGTTGGGGGCCATAGAGTAATGGAAAGTTTTGGTTCGTGCCTAAAGCGCCAAAGGCGCGAAATGTAATAGCCTGGGGCAACGCCCCAGGATTAAGTTGAAAAACCTTCGAAAGCGCTGAAGGCGCGGAATAAACGCGGTCCTCAACAACTGAAGTTCAGACCGGATGCCAACAGATTATTTCGCGCCTTCAGCGCTCAAGACACTCTTTGTCTTCCGTTCCTGGCCCGTTGGGCCAGGCTATTACATTTCGCGCCTTCAGCGCTCAAACCAAACACATCTTGTCAGCCGAGGAGTTCTTCCCCTGCGCCTCTTTCCGACATCTGTGCCCGGCGCTCTGCCTTCCAGCGTTTACGCAATTCTTTTGCATCAAACGGGCGGCGCGTGGAGTCACGCAGGTTTTCTACTTGATGTTTCACCAGAGCGGCAATCAAACGGTACGCCTCAGCTCGAGGCATTCCTTTAGTCATTTCCTCAAGTTCTTCCACCGCAAGATATTGTCCAATGCGTGCGCCCACTTTGCGGCTCTTGAGAATGTTCGAACCTTTAGGCATCGCCTCATGTGTGCCGTGAAGATAGACAGGAAGAATACCAACGCCTGCGTGCAGCGCGAGGTAGCCAACAACGGGCTTGAAGTCAGCGATCTCACCTGTTAGCGAACGAGTACCTTCGGGGAAAATGAGCGCGTTGTAACCGCGATCGAGAAAAGAGCGCGCGTGCCGAAGGGATTGGCGCAGCGACCCAGTGCGTTCCATCGGCACCAGGTTGGTAAAGTTCTCCATCACAGCGCGCTTATATTTGGTATCAAAGAAGTAGTCGGCGGCCGCCAGCACGACCATGTCTTTGCCTGAGTCGCCGAGCGCCATCTTTGTCAATCCCATATCCAGGTGAGAAGAGTGGTTGGCAGCCACAATAAAATTCGTGTGCACGGGAATGTTTGAGCGACCCTCATAATGGGTTTCGAGTAGTCTGTTGTAGAAAACTCGCTGCAGAAAGTCTCCCGCCTTGTTGCCGGCCACGCTGACGAAGGAAGGCACTGAGATTTCTTCGTCTTCCTCGCGACGACTCCCAGACCTCTCCCCGGCACGCTCGGTTGCTGCTGCCCCCGGACGGCGGCTGACCACGCCAGCGAGTTCTCTCAAATCCTGCGCTTCGTTAAGCCGTTCGGGCGCCGAAATTGAACCACCTGCGTTCTCGATTGCCGTTGCCAGTTCCACAAACATCAGACTGTCGAAACCGAGGTCAGCAAGCCGTGAGTTCAGCGAGATTTCATCGCGCGGCCGGTTGGTCACGTTCGCGACAATACCGATGAGCCAGCGGCTTTCAGAATCAGCTGCACGGTCCACCTCGGTCGTCGTAACGGATTTTTCACTGGCCTCAAAAGCTTGCAAGATGGCTATTACTTCACCTCGCTTCACTTTGCGCGTTGCCGTTCGTGGCAGTTCGATGTCAGTGAAGTGCAGGACTTTCACACGTTTGTAATAGGGAAGAGAAGCCGAAGCTTCCCGGAAATGCTCTTCCACGCGCCGTCGCAAATCTGTACGCGAGAGTGCAATGTCGTAGTCATCGTCCGCCACCACCAAACAAGCTACCTTTTCGCCGATGCTATCGGGCAAACCCACGATGCTCAGCTCTTTCACGTAAGGTGAATTCAAATAAATCTCTTCAAGCTCATCGGGGTAAACATTTTTGCCATTAGTATCAACAATAATTTCTTTAGAGCGACCGACCAGGAAGAGATTCCCGTCGTCATCGAGCTTGCCCAGGTCGCCGGTATAGAGCCAGCGCTCCACGAGTGCCTGACGTGTTGCATCCTCATCAGAATAGTATCCAAGCATGACATTTGGACCACGCGCGATAACTTCACCGACGCCGCTCGAGTTAGGATCAGCAATTTTCACTTCAACGCCGGGCAATGGTCTGCCGACACTGCCCGTCAACATCCGATTTTCCGGACGAGTAACGGTAAGCACCGGCGAAGCTTCTGTAAGGCCATAGCCTTCGAGAATCGTGAAGCCAAGACCCTGGAAATCCTTCTGGATCTTCTCGCTCAAAGCAGAGCCGCCACTGATAAAGTAGCGTATGCGGCCACCCAATCCTTCGTGAATGGGCGAGAAGACGATTGGTCCAAGATTTAGGGGCGTCCTGTCTCTTAACCAAGCGTTGGCCTGAATCATTACGTCGGCAGTTTTACCGATCCAGTCGCTGCGCTCATAAAGTTTGTTTTTGATTCGACGATGGAGCAATTCCCACAGTGCGGGTACTCCCACCATGCCGGTGACGTGACCGTTCTTGATCGCTCGCGCCAGCGCGTCGCCTGTCAGCTCAGGTAAGTAAGTTATTTGAGCACCACGGCTAAGCGGCGTAAGGAAGCCGGTGGAGAATTCAAAGGTATGATGCAGCGGCAATACGGAGAGCACGCCATCTTTCGTGGTCATGTCGAACACCGAAGACAGCATTGAAACCATGCTGGTGAGATTGCGATGGGACAGCATCACCCCTTTGGGGCGACCGGTGGTGCCGGAAGTGAAAATCAATGAGGCGAGGGACTGCGCCGTGACACGTGCGGGTAATAGCGCAATGCGCGCGTCTTCAGTTTGTTCGTCGGGAAGGGTAAATACCTCCTCGAACGTCCAAATCTTCACCGAGATCCCTTGTTCAGTTAGCCGTTCGCGAAGTTGCGAGTGTTCCTGGTCTAGTTTCTCGCTGAGAATAATTGCCGCCGCATCGCCGGCACGCGCGAAGTTTATGATTTCCTCCGTGGAGCTTTCCGGATCGACGGGAATGCAACTGGCGCCAGCCTTCAACACACCGAAATATGTCATGCCCCATTCGGGCGCGTTGTGGCTAACCAGCATTACGCGGTCGCCGGGCTTGATGCCTTCACCGGCGAGAAAGCCGGCGGCGCGAGTGGCTAGTTCGCGAAGATCAGCATACGTGTATTGCTCTTTTCGGCCGTCGCGTTCGATACGCATGGCCACGCGGGTGGCGTGGCGTTTGGTTGAAGTTTCAAAAAGCTCAAGCAGATCCCGGTACGTATAGATCCGTTTCGGTTGCGCACGCATGTCCTCTTCGAGCGTGGGAAACACCCACTTCTTCAGGCCCGGCAAATGGATATTCAGCCAGTAGTCGTACCAGTCAAACTTCTCGGGATACCAACGCAGTAATCCCTGCTCTTCTTGTCTGATACGGTCGAATAGGGAGCGCACATTGTCTGAACGAAAGATATAAGCGTTTTCGACGGTGAACGGTCTAAACATTTCAAAGGCTTCAGTCGTTTCGTTCGTGATTTCTTCGACCCGATCCACAGTTGTTTTGACACGACCGATTACCTCGACAACTCGGCCGCCACCCCAGCGCGGCCGGGCGCGATCGAGCAACGACGAAGCCTTCCGGGCGGCCGAATTGAACATGGGAACAGAAAGCTTTTCAAAACTCGATGTAGAAACCCGGCGCGGCTCCATGCGTGCTACAACTTTGTTGAGGAGTTTGAAGCCCGACTCTTTCTCCTGGAAATGTTTTCGCTTGTAGAGCCCCACAAGTCCAATAATCCGGTCCATGTTGTTAGGATTTGAATCGCCGGTTGCCGCCTGGTGGACCAGCTGAGGTTCTTCAACACAAGCCTGGGCGGCAACTGCCAGCATCACCGATGCAACTTGATCGACTGGTGTGATATCCAGAATCAACTTTTCATCTGCAGGAATCTGCGTCTGACCTTTCAAGACCAGAAAAATTATGGGAGCAGTAGTCGTGAAGCCTTCATTCCAGCCGGGAAATGGATATGCGAGTGCTGACTCGACAATACTGGGCCGGACAATGCTGCGAACTAATCCTGTTTCCTGTGCGACGAGTTGTTCGCCCAGCGCTTTCGTGTAGGTGTAGATATTAGGCCAGCCCCAAAAAGCCGAACGCTCCACTCCGAGCTCGGTCAGCCGCGTGCGCGTCCACACTTTACGTTCACGTGCGACGGCAAGTCCCATGGCGTCGGGGTCGTTAGCGTCGCGATTTTCGTCATTCAGTCGTTTGCGTGCCAACTCGCGAAAGCGCGCAACCATCATTGCGTCGCGGGCCTCTTCCCTCACACGGTCCGCGAGCTTCGCACAATCCTTAATCTCTTGCTCAACTGAAAACTCCACACCCTCGAGTTCGTGCCGGCGCGGGAAATAGCCGACGACCGGATCATTTTCCCACACCGGACCGGAACGGTTCCCGGCGACAAAACAGGTTGACACGTGAATCAATGCCGGTCGCTTCATTCGTTTGGCAAAGGCAATCACGTTTTGCGTGCCGACGACATTTGTGCGTAGAGCACTCTCGAGGGTGGGATTGAACGTCACGTTGCCGGCGCTATTAATGATGACGTCAAGATCATTGGCTACTCGTTCAGCTTCGTCCTCGCTGTAGCCGAGATCCACGTCACCTATGTCGCCGCCCAAAACGACTACTTTCTCGCGAATGAACCCATCGAGGGCGCTTCCGTAACGCTCTCGTAAAGGATTAAAGGGCGGCGCGGTAATCACGCTGTTCCAGAAGCGCGTTTCCGATTCTTCCTTCGAACGCGCACGAACAGTGACGTAAACTCGGCCCACGTTGGGAAAGCTATGCAACAGCATGCTGAGCGTGACTTTGCCCAGAAAGCCCGTGCTTCCGATCAGGAAAACGTTGCGGCCGTTATAGATTTCCGTTGGTGAAAGTTGCATGAATTCAAACGCGTTAGAAAAGACTCTACTTTTTGGAGTGCTGCGACTTGTCGCAGCTTTTCAACGTTGAATGCCTCTCAACCAAAAGCGGCGACCAGTCACCGCACTCCAAAAAGGATCGCTCATTCCATGTCCGCGATCGCGATGATCGGTTGATGCAACATCGTAATCTGCGCAGAACTTCCCATATAGCTTCGCGCCATTGATATAGCCTCGGTAAGATTGTCGGCGCGTTCCCAACCCATCATGGCGGGCACATGCGCGTTCTCGGCTCCCGCGGCGATGACGTGACCGACGTGCTGTCGGCCGTTTTCGCCCCAGTACCACATGAAAAACGGGTGCGAACCGTGATATGCGTGTCCGCGCCGGTACATTTCGACATAGCTCGGATTATTGGCAAACTCCTGCTCATACTTATCTCGCAGGACGTTAGCGTCCCGCGTCTCAGGCAACAGCCGATTGAAGAATTCGAGATAACTCGGATGGAAGTTATGGTCAAACTCGTCTGTGCACGGATGGTGCAGGATGAGTGTGCCGCCCTTCTTGAGCAGGGGCTTGCCGCGATACATGTTGAAGTGGTAACCGAGGGCCATCACTTGCACGAGCAGTGGATTCAGAATCGAGTTGATGCTGTATGGCGACATATCCGGAACAGGGCAAATAAGGACGTCACACTGGCCTTCGATAGGCACCACATACTGGGCCATGCTTTTCGCGATGATGCGTTCGTGGACCGGCGTGGTCCGTCCGGCATGACAGGCGATCATTTCGTAACTGCCCTTGAGCGAGTTGTACATTGAGCGCTTGGCTGGCCGCGGCATCTTATTCATTGTGAAGCGCATTGCTTCATACTTCATGCGATCGAAGGCGGAAAAATCGTCCTCGTTCTTCGTCAGAAATCCCATCTCCGGGCCGAAAATATAGTTGTTGACGGTGGTCTCGATGTGAAAGACGTTCAGATGCTCGTCCGCGATCTGGCCAACTCGGTCTATAACACGGCCAAGTTCCGAACCGGCAGGGTCCATGTAACTATCAGACGCTCGGATTACGTTCGGATTGTGATGCGCCCGCAGTGATTCATAATCGCAGAGGCCAACACCGACGGACTTGTGACCGCCGTTCATAGGAACGAAGTTGAAATTCAAATAGATGAGCAGATCGCTTTCGGCAGCGCGCCGGTTAAGACGTAGGGGTTCTTTGTGCTTCGTCTCTCCGATCAGGACGAGATTGCTCGGGTCTTCAGCGTCATGGTTGTAATAACGGTCAGGATAAAAGTCGGCCCAGATTTTTTGTCCCACCATGCGCTTCATCTCCGCAGGCGTCATCCTGCGGTGCAGAGAGATGGCGATGATGATATGCACATCGTCCACTCCATGGCCGTGGAGCATCTCAAGTAGAATTTCGAGCCCAGTCTGGCGAATGTCCGGACTTTTCATCGGAGGAATCGGCATGCTGATGTCGTCCACCGCAATGGTTACTTTCATCCCCGGCTCGAGTTGCGCAAACAGTGGATCGCAATCATGCGGATGATTCAGTGCGTACCGGATCGCAGCCTCACGGTTGACCAGACCTTTGATGGGTGGGTTGGGATAGATCACGCGCGTACCCACCGGCAAATCCTCGAGAATGAAATCCATACCTGAAGCGAGGATGCGAGGCGCACTATCGCGATCGATATAGACGACTGATTCGTGTGTTTTGCGTCGTAGTTGAAGTGCCATAATCTATATCAGAGGTCAGAGGTCAGAGGTCAGCGGTCAGAGACCAGAGGACAGCGGACCGAGGACAAATCTCAGTTGAAATCTCTTCCATCGGCGCCGATAGCTCTGAACTCTGCTAGCTTGAATCTCTTTCATATCTGACCTCTGGTCTCTGTCC
>JALYTI010000023.1 GCA_030854375.1 Acidobacteriota bacterium
GGTTAGAAGCGTTCAATAAAACTGCGAGAACCGTGAAATAGACCTGCGGCTAGAGACGTGTAAGGTTATGACCGCGTAAGGTTGCGGCGCGTAAATAGACTGCAGTTAAATGAAAAATGAGAAATAAGAAATGGAAAATGAAAAATTGCTGACTTCTTCTTGCCTCCGGCTCCTGCCTTCGACTCCCGCCGCCTGCCGTCTGCTCCTGACTGCCGTCAGCCGCCTCTGACGCCTATCTTTTGCCCCTTCGTCTCCTATTCGTTATACTTTGACCCTTCCATTTGTGCTCCGATAGTCACTTAGTTGTGACGTTCCGGGGAGCACGACTTGCAGCTTTTCTCGAAGGTGGTGTTTATGTTCGAGCTTGCCAAAGACCAAACTTCAATAACTGAGCGGGCCATTCTACGAAAACTTCGTGTATGGATCATCGCACTCGCCACGGGCTGCCTGTTGGCCGGAATTGGTGTTGGCGCGATGCTTTCGGGACGCCCTACTGTCGCGCAAAATGAGGTGCAGATTGCGCGCGCGCCCGAGGCGCTGTCCGCGTCGTTTGCCGAGATCGCGCGGCGAGTGGAGCCGGCCGTGGTGAATATTGAGACTATCGCATCTACGCCGGACGTCGTAGATAAAGACAACGATGATAAAGACGATTCGTCGTCTAACAATCCGTTGCTTGACATGTTTCGCAGGCAGGCTCGCCGCCCGGCGCGTGGCGTGGGCAGTGGTTTCATCGTTAACCCCAAAGGTTACATTCTTACGAATGAACACGTGGTTGAGGGCTCGTCGCGAATAATCGTTGGTTTGCAGTCTGGCGAAAAGTATCGTGGCAAGGTCGTCGGAATCGACGAGGAGACGGACGTCGCTGTTATCAAGATCGAAGCTCCCCAGGATTTGCCTACCGTGACATTAGGCGACTCGAATGCGACCCAGGTGGGCGATTGGGTGTTAGCCATTGGCTCGCCGTTTGGCCTCGATCAAACCGTTACTGCCGGCATCATTTCGAAGAAGGAGCGAGAGACGCCCTACTTCACAAACTTTCAACGCTTCTTGCAAACCGACGCCGCGATCAATCGCGGAAATAGCGGTGGACCGTTGGTGAACATGCGCGGAGAGGTAATTGGGATCAACTCCCAGATCGCGACATCTACCGGTGACTACAACGGTATCGGGTTTGCGCTGCCGGCTACTGAAGCAAATTTCGTTTATCGTCAAATTGTTTCACAGGGGAAAGTTCGTCGAGGTTATTTGGGCGTCACCCTCGAGTCAGTGAAAGACGAGTTTGCAAGAGTCTATGGTCTACCCCAGGCAAAGGGTGCCATCATCATGGACGTGCAACAAACCAAGGATGGCCAACTTACACCTGCCGCGAAGGCAGGCTTGCAGAAGATCGACATTATTACGGAATTTAATGGCCAGCCCGTGGCGAGCGCACAAGACTTAATTCAGAAAGTCGCAGGAAGTCCCGTGGGAGAGTCGGCTGCGTTCACTTATCTGCGTGATCGTGACGGCAAACTCGAGAAGCATGTCGCCAACGTTGTGCTTGGCGAACGGCCTCCGCCACAGGTACTTAAGGACTTTGAGGATAACGCTCCTTCCCGGACCAAGGAATCCGATCCGAAGGGAAACGGACTGCACCTCGGCATTACCCTTGCCGAGCTTACGCAGCAACTCGTCAGCGACAAACATCTGGTAGGCATTCGCGGACTTTACGTGAAGGAAGTTGATCCCAACGGGCTCGCCGCAGAGGTAAGAGTCTCAGGCGGCCAACAGGCACTCAACGAAGGTGACGTTGTCACCTTGATAAACCGTGTGCCGGTTGCGACGCTGGCTGATTTCCAGCGCGTTCTCAACGGCTTGAAACCCGGCGATCCGATTGTGCTTCAAGTGTCGCGTTACATAAAAGATCTCAACCAGGTAACGACGAGAATCGTGCAGTTCACTTACCAATAAGGCATTTCAGGTTTCAAGTTTCAGGTTCCAAGTTATCCCCTGACCTGAAACTTGGATCCTGTAACTTGAAACGCGACTATGGCTCAAGCAAAAAAAGCACTCACAAGAAATAACTCAAAGCAACATACCCAGCGTACAGCGCGCGCTTCCGTAAAAACCTATAGCAACTATATCGGTGGCAAATGGGTTCAGAGTGAATCCGGCGAGGTGTTTGAGAACATTAATCCCGCCGACACTCAGGACGTTATTGGTCGCTTTCCGCTGTCGACGAGTGATGACGTCAATGCAGCAGTCAACGCCGCGCAACAGGCTTTTGACGGATGGCGCAATACACCTGCCCCGAGACGCGCGGAGATTCTCTTTCGGCTGGGTGAGATTCTGATCCGCAATAAAGATCGATTCGCCGCGGACATGACTCGGGAAATGGGCAAGGTCTTGAAAGAGACCGGCGGCGACGTGCAAGAGGCTATCGACTGCACTTACTACACTGCCGGTGAAGGACGAAGGTTACACGGATTTACGACGCCGGCAGAAATGCCCGATAAGTTTGCCATGTGCGTCCGGCAGCCAGTCGGCATTTGTGGGCTTATTACGCCGTGGAACTTTCCGATGGCGATTCCCTCATGGAAACTCATTCCGGCACTCGTCTGCGGTAACACAGTAGTTCTGAAACCTGCCGAAGATACGCCTCTATCAACTTACAACCTGGTCCTGGCCTGTGAAGAGGCCGGAATACCGCCGGGGGTTGTGAACCTGGTAACAGGACACGGTGAAAATGCCGGAGCCGCGATTACTAATCACCCGGTGCTGCGCCTAATCTCATTTACCGGGTCAACAGAGACCGGGCGCCTGGTAGCGTCTGCATGTGCTGAACGAAACGCAATTTGCTCGCTCGAGATGGGCGGGAAGAATGCAATCATAGTTATGGACGATGCTGACATTGACCTGGCAGTCGAGGGCGCGGTATGGGGCGCATTTGGGACTTCGGGCCAACGCTGCACCGCATCTTCGCGGCTGGTGGTCCACAAAAAAGTCTACAAACAGTTTTCAAAGAAACTGGTGGACCGAGCTAAGTCATTGCGGGTAGGTGCCGGTTCTAATCCTAAAACAGAGATGGGTCCGGTCATCAACGCTGACGCCGTAAAGAAGATCATGAAGTACATTGAGATTGGCGAGCAGCAGGACGGCGCAACTCTGGCGTGCGGAGGAAAGCGTTTGAACAAGGGTGAATACGCTCGTGGTTATTTTATTGAACCCACTGTTTTCACTGACGTGGCGCCAGACATGCGTATTGCCCAGGAAGAAATCTTTGGACCCGTTACTTCTGTGATCCCTGCCAAATCGCTGGATGAAGCAGTTGAAATCGCTAATGGCGTTCGTTACGGACTTTCTGCGGCAATCTATACCAGCGATGTTAATCGCGCCTTTCGTGCGATGAATAATATGTACACCGGAATCTTCTACGTAAATGCGTCGACTATCGGAGCGGAAGTGCATCTCCCATTCGGCGGCACCAAGGCCACCGGTAATGGTCATCGAGAAGCCGGCACGCAGGTACTCGACATTTTCTCCGAGTGGAAATCGATCTACGTCGATTACAGCGGAAAACTCCAACGCGCACAGATCGACACCGTCGAAGGTATAGGCTAGAGATCAGAGAACAGAGGTCAGAGAACAGAGGTCAGAGGCCAGACGTTAGTTAGACTAAATGAACTCCGATCCCTCGTGAACACCTGACGCTTGCATCTGAATTCTGCCGTCTGTTCTCTGACCTCTGACTTCTGACCTCTGACTTCTGACCTCTGACTTCTGTTCTCTGACTTCTACATCTGGAGGGCATTGTGATTGTCGGGCTGCCTAAAGAGATAAAAGATAATGAATACAGGGTCGGCTTAACGCCTGCGGGAGTACGCGCACTGAGTGACGCCAACCATAAGGTTGTTGTGGAGAGAAGCGCGGGCGAAGGTTCCGGTTTTGAAGACTCACTCTATCAAAAGGCCGGCGCGCAGATCATCAATTCCGCTGACGACGTTTGGGCCAGGGCTGAGATGATCGTGAAGGTAAAGGAACCAATTGAACCTGAATATCCACGCATGCGCGAAGGCCAATTGCTCTTCACGTATCTTCATCTCGCGCCCGACAGAAAACTTACCGAGCAGCTACTCAAGCGCAAGGTCACGGGGATTGCCTACGAAACGATCACCGATCGACGCGGTGGACTGCCACTGCTAACGCCGATGTCAGAAGTTGCTGGACGAATGGCCATACAGGTGGGCGCACATTACCTGGAAAAGATGGCCGGGGGCCGCGGCATTTTGCTGGGAGGCGTGCCGGGCGTGCCTGCTGCCAGAGTTGTCATCCTTGGCGGCGGAGTTGTGGGAACAAACGCCGCGAAGATCGCCGTCGGGATGGGTTCCCACGTTACGATCATCGATAACAACCTCGACCGGCTTCGTGAACTTGACGATATTTTTCTTTCCAAGATTTCAACTTTGGCTTCGAGCGCGTACATGATTCAAGACGCAATCTCGGACGCAGATCTGATCGTGGGTGCGGTCCTGGTTCCCGGGGCCTCGGCTCCCAGGTTAGTAACTCGCAGCATGCTCAAAGATGTCCCGAACGGGGCCGTGATAGTTGATGTGGCCGTGGACCAGGGCGGCTGTATCGAGACAACGCATCCGACTACGCACTCAAATCCTACCTATTATGTCGAAGGCGTTTTGCATTATTGCGTAGCAAACATGCCTGGAGCCGTGCCTCGTACATCTACATTTGCACTAACTAATGCCACGCTTCCCTATACTTTGAAGCTTGCGAATAAAGGGTTTTTTGAGGCAATCCGAAGCGATCCCGGATTGAAGGCCGGCGTGAACACCTACGCGGGTCACTGCACCTACGAAGGTGTGGCCGAATCCCAGAACTTGCCCTACACACCCATCGACGAACTGATCGAAACCACCAGCGCCACCACTGCCTGATCCTGTTACCCGTTTAGAAAGCGGACTTGTCCGCCTTCGTACGCACCTAGACGCTTTCCGCACGCCGGCGCACAAGTGCGCTTTCTAAACGGAGCGGGGTATCAATCCTGTAAAGACAAAAAGAGCGGCGACCCTTTCAAGGTTGAGGGCCGCCGCTTTTTGAAGAGCTCAGAAATTTAATAAACCAGAACGAGCGATCCTACATTTCCGGTCTACGACTACTCCCTTTTGCGGGCCAGCAGCTTTTCGATACAGGCGATGAGGCTTTCACCAGAAACTGGTTTAGCAAGAAAAGCGTCAACCTGTTCTCCGTCGTGATTTGCTCCTTTGCGTTCTCGAGCACTCAACAAGATAACAGGAACATGAAAAAGGGTCTGACTATTTCTGAGAAAGCGACAAAACTCGTGGCCGCTAAGATTTGGCATCATGGCATCCGTCACGACTACATCTATCGGAGTCGTGAGAGCGATCTTCATCGCTTCAAGACCATCAGCTGCCGGGATAACTTTGTAGCCCGCGCGCTTAAGAACGATCTCAAGAAAGCGCCTGAGCGCGCGATCGTCTTCCGCCAGCAATACACACGTCCGCCTGCCGCTTTCAGTTTGCGACACGACATTGTTTGAGTCAGATAAGGAAATTTTTTCCTGGGACATCATTCGGACTTGGGAAGAATTCTTCCGGGGCGGAAAGGAGTTTTCCGAGGGGTTACCGGCGGGAGCAGCCAGTTAGATTCAGAATAAGACCGGCGCAGGAACAATGTCAATTACTATCCCGGAAAGTGCTGAAAGACTAAGGATTTGCAGTGCCGGCGCTATCTCGGCAATCATGGAATTGCGGGTGCAAAATTAAGGTCCAATGAGTACAAATCTGAAGGTTATGGCCTTCGCTGCCGAAGATTATAGAGAGTCGATGAGGAGCCTTAACTTCTGATAGCAGAATAGGGCGCGCCTTCGAGCCCGCAGCTGGTTACAATAATCTACTAGAGGATCCGGTTGCCGCGATGCAGATTGACTGGGTGGATACACGCAAGATACCCTGCGCTCGCTATGCAACACCTCTCTAGCACGAGTCGAAAGCTCATTCAGAGCTTCGCCAGAAGATATTGCGGGTCGAGTCGAATTGCAGGATGGCTGAACCCACCAACGACAACTTAACGGCTACAGAATGAAACAGATCTTGCAGGATCTTAAGAGCGGCGAGTTGATTGTGGCAGATGTGCCACCGCCTACGGCACAACGCGGGCGCGTGCTGGTGCGCTCGGCAGCTTCTTTGATTAGCGCAGGCACTGAACGCTCGACAGTGGAGACAGGTCAGAAAAATCTTCTAAGCAAAGCCCTCGCTCGACCCGACTTAGTTAAGCAGGTAATCCAGAAAGTTAAGAATGAAGGATTGCTTAACACGTTCAGTGCCGTCCGCTCGAAACTTGCATCACTAACAGCGCTCGGCTACAGCGCTGCTGGCATCGTGATTGATGTGGGGGATGACGTCTCTGAGTTTCAGGTTGGAGATCGCGTGGCCTGCGCAGGCGCCGGTTTTGCATCACACGCGGAAGTACTTTCCGTACCAAAGAATCTCTGCGTCCGGCTGCCGGCAGATGTTGGCTTTGACGAGGGTGCTTTCGGCACGCTCGGCGCCATTGCTTTGCAGGGCGTGCGATTGGCTGAGCTGACGTTGGGAGAATACGTGGTCGTTATCGGCCTGGGTTTGATCGGCCAGTTAACAGTGCAATTGTTGAAGACGAATGGCTGTCGGGTGTTTGGCATTGACCTGGATAAAAGCAGAATCGCGTTGGCGCAAGGCCTCGGGGCTGACGATGGCGGCGCAGCTGACGGCGAGATTGCAAAGCACGTGATGGAGTGGACCCGTGGTCGTGGAGCGGATGCGGTGTTAATTACGGCCGCCACTTCGTCGAATCAACCGGTCGAGCTGGCTGGCGAAATTTCGCGGCTCAAGGGCCGCGTTGTTGCAGTGGGCTTAGTTGGTTTGGAAGTGCCGCGCAACGTGTATTACCAAAAAGAACTAACCCTTAAGATCTCAATGTCGTACGGCCCCGGCCGGTACGATTCCGAATATGAAGATCGAGGGCACGATTATCCATTCGCCTACGTGCGGTGGACCGAAGGGCGCAATATAGAAGCCTTTCTCGAAATGGTAGCGGCTGGCAATATCAATCTCGAACCGCTCATTACACACCGTTTTCCCATTGACGAAGGTGATCGCGCATACAAGTTAATTACGGGAGAAGCAAACGAGCCATATCTCGGCGTCATCCTGCGTTACGACACCGAACACGCGCTTGAGCGAAAGATTGAGTTGGCGAGCGCTTCGCCACGTATCAACAACTTGCCAGCCAGTAGCGTCCGCGTCGGGTTAATCGGCGCCGGCAACTACGCAAAGACGATGTTATTGCCTCACCTTAAAGCGGCCGGCGCTGAGTTTCATGCAGTCGCCACCGCCTCGGGGGTTTCTGCGCACGAGATTGGCACGAAGTACGGCTTCCGTTTCACGGCCGCCGGGGCCGAAGAAGTGATTGATGACGAAGGTGTCAATCTCGTGGTCATTGCCACGCGCCACGATACACATGCAAAGCTGGCGCAGCGCGCACTTGAACGCGGTCACCATGTTTTTGTCGAAAAGCCGTTGGCCTTGAACGAAGATGAGCTTGAAGAGGTGCTTTCGACCGCAGGTCGGTCAAAAGGCAAATTGATGGTTGGCTTTAATCGCCGATTTTCGCCGTTGGCACGCGCTGCGAAAGAGTTCTTTAGCGATCGGCGCGCTCCGCTCTCGATCAGCTATCGCGTGAACGCAGGGGCCATCCCGCGGACTCACTGGATTCAGGACCCACATCAGGGTGCCGGACGTATCGTCGGCGAGGTTTGTCACTTTATTGATCTAATGCAGTTCCTGACTGGCTCAGTGACAAATCGTGTGTACGCCGAATCAATCGCCAGCGTCAGTAATGAGATCGTCGCAGAGGATTCAGTTTTTATCGTGCTGCGTTTTGCAGATGGCTCCAATGGGTCGATCGCTTATTTGTCCGAAGGCGATCGAACGTTGCCCAAAGAGAAGTTGGAAATCTTTGGTGGTGGGAAGGTCTATGTGCTGGATGACTTTCGCAGCGCCACCACCTACTCAAATGGTCGCAAAAAGACCACGAAGCTAAGAAATCAAGATAAGGGACAAAGGGACGAAATGCGCGACGTGGTCGCGGCAGTGCTTGGGACCAAGCCGGAGCCAATCGCCCTGGAGGATCTCGCGGCGACGACGCGCGCAACGTTTCTCATTAAGAAGTCACTTCGTGAACGCAAAGCTTTCGACCTGATCGGAAGTTAAGGCTAACTTCGAATGACGTAGATTCTTCTGCACCATCTCCGTAGCGTTGATCGTGAGCAAGGTGCTTATCCGAAGGTCCTCGAGCGTGTAAGAAGCGGGCTCGTTTCTCAACATATGTTCGAGCGTCTCCTTATACATGGCCGCATGGCCCTTGTCTCTCAGGGATGATTGTCGGAAGAGCGTTCGCCCTGTTCGCTCGGCATGCATATACCGGTAATCGTCTATCCTTATGGTTAGATCAGCTCGTCGCAGTTCAATGAACTCCTGGACACCGAGCGTGCTGTCACCTCGGGTGGTGGTGATGATTGTTACCGTCGAGCCGTCTCGAAAGACTATGTTGAGCCCTCTCTCCTCGTCCGGGTAAGCCTCTGCTCGACCGAACAGGGTCATTTCAACAGGCTCATTGGCGGCGCCAAGAAAACAAACGGCCAGATCTATCCAGTGACAGATGTTGCCTGTAATCCTGGTTCCCTCCTTCGGCCAGCGATACCAGTGACTATCGGGGATGTCGACTTCCTTAACGACGCAGTACATCGTCGTCGGACCGTCGGCCTCGCGGAGCAGATCTGTCGCTTTGCGAGTGAAAGCGGCGAAGCGCCGATTGAAACCAACCTGCAAGAAAGCCTTTTCCTCTTTGGCAGCGTCAAGCAGCAGAGAGAGGTCCTCGCGTGTCACCGCAGGTGGTTTTTCGAGTAGAACTTTTTTGCCACGTTGTAAAGCCTCCGCTCCAATCCGCGCATGCGAATCGTGGTAGGTGGAAATGATCGCGATCTCTGCATCAGGATCGCTGAGGGCCTCGCGCCAGTCAGTAGATGATCGAGAAAAGTCAAATTTTCGTCTGGCGTATTCTGCGAAATAAGGTTCAAGGTCAACCACCGTTTGCAAATGAATTCCCGAGCGCTTGAGCGCCGGGATGATCTGCGTTCTCGCGTAATCACCTGCGGCAATCACGACAACGCCCGGGGCCGTCTGTGTCTTTTTTGTCGGGGGGACACTCAACTCCGCTGAAGGCGGATAAATCGCGTTATGGTCGCCGGCTTGTCCGCCCGGCCGCTTGCTCGCATTGCTCGGTGCTTGTGTCCGCGCAAGAGCTGATGCCAGTGCTTGCACAAAATTAACGCAGTCCGCAGGCGGCGCCATATCCGAGTAAAAATTGTAACCGCCCATAACACTCCAGCCGCCAACCTCAGCCCCCGGCATGGGAGCCAACTCCTGCAGCGCCTGCGCACAGAGTTCCGGCAAAGGCAAGACAGGAAGAGGCGCAATAAGTTCCTCGCGAAATAGCATCACATTTGCACATCGTGGATGGCGTGTGCCCAGGCAGAGCACCGGCAGTTTGTCCGGATCACCCAAACGTCTCCCCACTGCTACAATGAGATGGAAATCACCGTTTAGTGCGGCCTGTGTGCGTTTGGATCGAACTTTCCTGACGGTGCTGGAGAGTCCTTCGGCCGCAATAAACGCTCGTAGCTTTCGCAATCTGGTTTCCATCACCCTTTGATCTGTTGGTGGAAGATGGGCGAGGGGAATCGTGTACTCCACGCTGACTAGCGCGCAGCCAGGATAAGACGTGTACGGCTGCACGTCGTGCCACTTGTCTCGAAAGAGGTACTTCATATGCCTGCCCGCTGTGCCAACGACTGGGCAATTAAATCACTGACCCACTCGGCGCGCGCATCCCAGGTCCCGCCCGCTACCGCAGACTGCCTGGCTTCGGCAGCGGCCGGATCTTTCTCGACAAGCGCGTCATCAATCAACCGCAGAAAATGTTCGCGGTCGCGCGCGATGCGCAGTACGTGCCCCATTGGCTCGTATTCAGGCAAGGGCGAAATCACAACCGGTTTTCCCGTCGCCATGTATTCGCGCACCTTGATGGCCGAACCGTAACTTGTCCAAACGTTCTCGATTACCCACGGCAGCACGCACACATCAAACCCGGCTGCATAACGCGGAAGTTCCTCGTAGGAGACTGCAGGCAGGAAATGCGCATTCGGCAAGTTCTCGATTTCCAATCCTTTCGCTTTGTTGCCAATGAAAATCCATTGCCAACTGGGGCGTTCGCGGGCTGCCAGCTTAATGAGTTCCTGGTCAATCAGCCACGGATCGATGGCTCCGAAGTAGCCAATGCGCGGACCCGGAATTCGCGCGACTTCGGGAGCCACCGTAAGTGCTGAAGGACCTTTGGCTGTAACTCGCGCCCAATGCTCGAAATCAACTGCCTGCTCCAGCAGATGCGAACGTTCACGACCCAGCGTCGCTTCCGCAAACAGTTTTCGTCCTGAATAGAAGATGATATCGGCCGCATTGATTGCGCGTTCGTGCAGGCGACGGATCACTGCCGGATCGGTTGCATGGTCCATCGTGTTCGCCTCGTACTTGTCAGACACCTGATAGATGACTAACGACTCGCCGAGGCGGCCAATCATGTCCGCGGCGGTAGGAATCGCGATCCAGAGTATGGGCTGTGCGATACCACACCGGCGGGCTAACGCCGTGACTTGAGTAGATAACAGAAACCTGTTAATTCCGCGCGCTAGCGAACTGCCAAAGAAAGGCAACGCCGGCGGCGTCGCTACCATGATGCCTTCATCTGTCTCGCGGGAGGCGCGTGCGTAGCTACGCAACTTGCGCGCGACACGGGGTATCAGATCCTTGTGGCCCAGGCTGGGCAGGCCCATTGAAATGGAATTAATGAAGATGATCTTGTTGCCGGCGCGCGCAAAGCGCCGCATCAAATGATTCTTCGAATGAGGATGGTGATACCACCAGTCTTCGCCACCGAAGCAGATGATTGAACGACCATGAATCACAATTGCGTAGGAAAACCGGATCGCCCTTCCCTGGCCTACCTGATCTGTCGCGAGATTATTAGATTGCCTTTATTAACAGTTTCCGGCAACCAAAGCATTACCTGGCAATAAGTATGCTGCCTAAGGTTTTTTACCTTTTGTTACAAGGAAGAAACCCACCAGCGGAGACAAAACTGGTGCGGGGAGACATCCATGTTTCTCAATCGTCACTTTTGCCGGACTGAATAGGCTCCGCAGTTTTCGCGCCGTGTAAAAATCGATGTGTACTGGATCGCGGCTGTTCTCAAACCACAGCCTCCAGTGACGGCCATGTTTTAACACGCGTGACAAGGTAAAGTAAGACCACAGCGAATAAGCATGAACATTGAAGCGTCCCCCCGGTTTCAACACGCGAAAAATTTCTTCAAC
>JALYTI010000283.1 GCA_030854375.1 Acidobacteriota bacterium
GAGCGGGGGCGCGCTGCGCTTTGCCCCCTTCCCAACCTGTAAATTCTCTTAGCTTGGGTGGCTACATCAATGTTGATTGGATGTGGATATTGAGCGGAAGCGATTCATGACTATCAATTAGTCGCTCGGCTTGCCTTCAAGCAAGGCCTCGCATGGGAGGGTCTGTGGTCCCCTATCGTTACAAATGGCGAAAGAAGCTTCCGGGTACATCGTCACACCTGCAAATTGACCTTTGGCATTGAGGACGTAAAAGTTGATACCGAAGTTGGGATTGCCCTTGCTGTTCAGCAGCCGCTTCTCAATCGTGTTGGCTTTGATTCGACGGAGTGCCTCCATGCCCGCGTCCTTCGGATGGCTGCCGCGTCGCATCTCCTCGACGATTAGAAACGAGCAAAGGTTATAAAGATTTGCCTCACCACGTCCGGTCGAGCCTGCCGCGCCGATCGCACCATCAACATACAAGCCGGCGCCCAGAATCGGGGAGTCGCCTACTCGTCCGGGAATTTTCCAGGCCAGTCCGCTGGTGGTAGTCACTCCGCAAATCTCGCCCTTCGAGTTGATGCCGTCGCAATTGATCGTGCCATAGAGATGCTCGCGATTAATTAAGCCCTCTGCAACCATCTTCAATCGTTCGCGCTGCCAGACCTCTGCACGCAATTTTGGATCGAGATAGTGAGAAGGATCAGTGCGGCGTTTCCATTCAAGCCAGAGCTGGCGTGAGTGGTCAGTGTTCAAATCATCTTCAATCTTGAAACCCATATTGCGCGCGAAAGTTTGGGCGCCCTTTCCGACCAGCAGATGGTGATCCGTATTCTCCAAAATTGCTTTCGCCACCAGCGATGGCGTACTCACACCCTCCAGCGCCGCAACAGCGCCGGCGCGCTTCTTCGGTCCATGCATGCAAGACGAATCGAGCTGCACGATTCCGTCAGCATTAGGTAAGCCACCGTAACCAACGCTGTCGTCCAGTGGATCTAATTCCACAATGTTGACACCAGCTATCACTGCATCAAGGACATCCGCGCCTTGCGTAATCATCGTGAACGCCTTTTGCACGGCCGTCATATCGCCCCCGTTTTTGAACTTGTTACCGTTGGCGGATGAAATAACGATGGGCTTAATGCCGCTCTGGGACACAACGTTTGGAAAATGGTTGGCCAGAGTTGTTGACTTGGTTCCGGTAAGTGCAAGTCCGGCCACTGCACCGGTGCGTATAAAGTCACGGCGTTTGATTCCTTTGGTCATGAGAGTCCTCCGAGGCCATCAAGTTAGAGTATCAGTTTGCGTTTTAACGTCGCGCTAAGCGCAAGCAGTTCAGAGTACAAACTGAAGTTTGTACTCTGAACTTCTGGCGCTCACTCAAGACTGTGCGCACTCGTTTAAGTTGAGTGAGCTCGCACCAACGCAAACTGAAGTTTGTACTCTGAACTTCTCGCGCTTTACTCGAGGCTTTCCTTGATCCTCTCAGCAGTCTTCGGGCCAATGCCATCAACCATCTGGAGCCCACCGCCCTTAACAAACTTCTTCAACTCGCCGCGCGAAGAAACTTTGAACTTCTGATGAAGCGTGGCGGCGGTCTTGGGACCAATGCCCGGAATTTCCAGCAGGTCGAGGACGGTTTCAGGCGTCTCCGCAATAATTCTCTCCCACGCGTCGAAGGTGCCGCGTTCAAAAAGTTCTAATATCTTCCCGGCAATCGCCTTTCCCACACCGGGGATCGCTTGTAGGCCTGCGACGCCTTCGCTATCTGCAATCTTTTTCAAAGGCGTGGGCCAGGTTTCAATAGCTTCCGCAGCGTTTCGATATGAACGGAGTCGAAACGGATCGTCGCCGCGAATATCCATTAGAGCTGCCAGGCGGTAAAACCTTCGCGCAATTGATTCGTTATCCACGTCGCAAATCTTCCTGCGTTCGAGCGTTTAGTGTCAACTTCGGCTCGCGCGACTGAGCTTTTGACAGGTACTAGTTCAATCTCAATCTGAGGTCGGCAGGACCGGCAGTTAGTAGCCCCGTCCGTGAGGGCGGGGTAAATACGGCGATTAATATTTGAGCGCCGAAGGTGCGCCACTATTTGTACCGGCCCTTCGGGCCTCTGGGATGTCAAGACAGAACTCCCCGCCCTCACGGACGGGGCTACTAACTACCGGTCCTGCGGACCTAATGCAAGACGGTGATTCAAACTGAACTAATATCTCTTGAGAGAATTCTACCTGTAGCGCTAAATACCAAACGAAGTGTGAACTCTGAATTGGTTAAGCTTAAGCTACGATCATGGTGCCGGTGCCGCTGTCGGTAAAGATTTCGGAGAGCAAGGTGTTGCGAGCAGTTCCGCTGAGAATGTGAGCGCTATGAACACCGCGCCGAAGCAATGTGGTAATACTTTGAAGCTTGGGAATCATCCCTCCAGTTGCCGTCCCGTCATTGATCATGGCTTCCGCTTCAGCGGCTGTCAGTCGCGATAGTTTGCTGTCCGGTTCGCCCGGGCGTAGATAGATCCCGTCTACATCCGAAAGTAGTATTAACTTTTCCGCTTTCAGTTGCGCTGCGATTTCAGCAGCTATCGTGTCGGCGTTGATGTTGAAGACGGTGCCTTCCGCGTCCGCGCCCAACGAAGAGATGACAGGTAGATAGCCCTGGCCCAACAAGACGGTCAGCAGGCGCGCGTTGATTTTCACGACATCACCCACGTGGCCAAAATCGATTTGGGAGCGTTCGCCGGTCTCCCGGTTAAAGATTTCCTTTGGCGGCCGTCTCTCCGCATGCACGATGTTACCGTCTACTCCCGAAAGGCCAACTGCTTCAATCCCACGGTTACGCAACGCCGCGAGAATGTCGGTATTGATTTGTCCGGCAAAAACCATCTTAGCCATTTCTAAGGTTGCATCGTCCGTCACGCGGCGCCCTTCAATGATCGTCTGCTCAATTCCCATTCTCAAAGCCAGGTCGCTTAACTGTTTTCCTCCACCATGAACAACACAGATTCGTATGCCCACCTGGTGTAGAAGGGCCAGCTCTTCCGCCAGCGAGCTTAAGTTCCCATGATCTTCGGTGGCCTTTCCGGAAAGCTTCACGACAAACGTCTGGCCCTGAAACCGCTGTATATAAGGCAGCGCCTCGCGCAATAGATCGAGACGTAGCTGGTTGCCGACCTCGTTTGTATTAGTCATATCTTTAACGTCGCAACGAAAGCGAGGAAATCAGCCGCGGATGAACGCGGATAAACCCGGATCAGACCAACAAAAGTTTCAAGCATTCCTCAATCGGACATTCTTAATCCGCGGATATCCGCGTTCATCCGCGGTTAATTCTCCTTCCCCAACAAACTCGCCATAATAGCCTTCTGCACATGCAAGCGATTTTCCGCCTCATCAATCACTACCGACGCGGACGAATCGATGACGCCGTCAGTAACGATTACATTTCGTCGCACCGGCAAACAGTGCATAAAGATGGCGGCGTTTGTTCGGCCCATCTTCTGTTCATCCACAATCCACTTACCACGATACTGCGCGCGTTCGGCCGTCTCTTTTTCGGGTGCTCCATAAAACTGCTTTGCTCCCCAACTCTTTGCGTAGATCACATTGGCGCCCTCAAAGGCTGCATCAACATCATTGGTGACCTCAAGCGTGCCGCCAGTTGCTGCAGCCTGATCCTTTGCCGCTTTCATTAACTCGCCATCCAGCTTATATCCGGGCGGGTGAGCTACCACCACTTCGTGGCCCATCTGCGCCGAAGCAAGCACGAAACTGTTTGGTACCGCCATGGGAAGCGGTTTTGGGTGCCAGGCCCAGGTGAGCACGACGCGCTTCCGTCCGGCACCCAGCTTTTCGCGAATGGTCATTATGTCTGCCATCGCCTGACACGGATGCTGCATCGCTGATTCGAGATTGATAATTGGCACTTCGGAATACTTCGCAAAAGACTTGAGTACCGGATCTTCGCGCTCTTCGTCCCAGTTTTTCAGCGCGGCAAAAGTGCGTACACCGATCGCCACGCAATAACGTGCCAGCACGCGCACAAACTCGGCGACGTGTTCAGTCTTATCGCCATCCATCACGACGCCATCGCGATGCTCGAGCGTCCAGCTAGTTCCACCTGGTTCCAAAACCACGGCATTCCCGCCCAGCTCGTGAATTCCCACTTGCATTGATGCGCGCGTGCGCAGGCTGGGATTGAAGAAGACCAGAGCCACAGAGCGTCCTGCTAGACACTTCGAGTGCGCTGCGTCCCTCTT
>JALYTI010000284.1 GCA_030854375.1 Acidobacteriota bacterium
CGAGGAAGTACACCTTTGTGGGGGTGTGCAAGGCAGAACAAACACATTTTACATCGATAAACACTGGGTGTCTAGGCAAATTCGGTTATATTTAGGCACTTGGAATGAGCTTAATATATGTGCTAAGTGCTGTAGCAACTAACTTTCCGTCGCTATCAAAGACGTCGGCCGAAACTGTAAAAAGTCGCCGTCCAGACCTCACAAGTTTAGCGACGGCCTTCAGTTGGCCTCCTATTACCGGGCGTAAGTAGCTGATCGTCAGATCGACAGTAGTAACTTTTTCTCTTTGGGGGAGCACGGAAATTATGGCGAACGCGGTCGCCGTATCAATTAGCGAGGCGATAGCCCCGCCGTGCACGACACCATGGTTTTGCGTCAGTTCTTTTCGAACCTTGAGCACCAGGGTAGCCGTCCCGCTGGCAACATCCTGAAGCTCGATGGCCAGGAGTTGCGCGAAAGGAACCGTACCAAGAGCCTTCTGGACTCTCCTGAGCTGGGCGGCTGTAAGCTTGCCTCCGATCATGAGCGGTAGCTCGCTTCGGTACTTAAGGGTTGCACTATTACGGCCGTGCCGTACGCCAGCACTTCAGTGACTCCCGTAGATACCTCGGTCGCATCATAGCGCGCACCGACTATAGCGTTTGCTCCGATTTCAGTTGCATGCTGAATCATGATGTCAAATGCATCAGCGCGTGTTTGTTCGCAAAGCCTGGTCCACACCGTGATGTTCCCACCGACAATCGTTTGTAGACCGGCGCCGATAGTTGCAAATATGTTTCGCGAGCGAACTACGATTCCGCGAACGATGCCGAGATTTTGTGTGATGCGGAAATTAGGTAATTCAAAGGCAGTAGTTACCATTTGATGCGAAACTGAAAAACGAGGTGGACTAACTGCGTAAGGCGGTCTTTGATCAAGCGGATCTCTGTTCATGTGGTTCCTTTTAGGAATTAGTTCGTGAATAGGGTGGCTGACTTTTGTCTCGCTTTTCGTTCAGCTTTTGTCTCCTCGGGAATCCATAAATAATTTCGCAAGTCACATCGCCGTCGTACGTTGAAGCTTACGCCTTCGGCCTCCAGCATCCGCTGTTGCTTGTCGTAGGGGAGCGCGATTCTTCCGGTAGAGCATCCGCCTTGCGCGTTGATGACTCTGTGCCAGGGCGTTTCGTCGCCAGCGCCGTGCATGACAAAGCCGACTGTTCTTGGTGTGTAGCCTTCGCCGAGAACTTCGGCCAGCTGTCCGTAGGTCATAACGCGTCCGCGGGGAATTGAGCGAACAATACGATAGACGCGCTCTCTGTAGTCTTTATCAGGTTTCATCACCACGGTATATTGTTGCGAATCGATATTTTCAGTCCGAACCTCAGTTCAAAGTGCGCAAGATGGTGCGAGCTGGCGCGCCGTCGCCAAGGCCACCCGCAATCTTGAGCGGCAAGCAAATCAACTCATAAGAGCCGGCGGCTACTGCTCGAAGATCCAAACCTTCGAGGATTACGATGTTGTTAGAAAGCAGAATATGATGGGTCTCAAACTTATCCGACTGAAATTGTTCAATTGACAAGTAATCAATCCCAACGAGTTTGATTCCTGATTTAACTAGTAGTTTGGCAGCAGCGGAGTCGATAAACGTGTAGTCGGCGCGAAAACCTTGCGCAGGATCATTCCAGAAGCTGGAATTGCGGGTCTTGAAAAGAACTCTTTCGCATTTGTCACCGCAATTGGCGGCGACGAAGCTCTCATTTATGACTTTGATATCATCGCGTACTTCGATCACTTGCGCTGCTCCGATTAGACTTTGAAGCGGCAGAGAGTCAACTTTAGCTCCGCCTTCTAAGAAGTGTGCCGGCGCGTCCACGTGAGTGCCGGAATGCAGGCCGAAGTGCAGGAGAGAGACATTCGCAGCATCACCGTCAGCCAGGCTAAGCCACTGTTTGATCTCAATTCCGGGGTCACCTGGATAAGTGGGCGTCGTCGCAGACAGCGGCACGCTAACGTCGTAAATTTGCATCGAATAAGATTAGTCTGTTTCAGGTGTTTCCGCGGAATGGTAATTGTCCGTCTCGAACAGTGTCAATGTTGCGGTAATTGAACAAATGAGCGTGCTTGCCGCGTAGGTGGTTATTTCGTTGGCATCACGCGCTGCAAAATGGAGTTAGGAGAGGAATCTAATTACTTCGAATATTAAACACAAACCTCTGCTAGCTGCATCGAGTTATCTAAATACGGCTCCGCTAATCTGGAGTTTCAAGCACGGTTCTCAAAAGAGTGTCGTCAAATTAGTCGAAGCGGTTCCAGCGGGTTGCGCCGAGTTGCTGGCTAAAGCTCAAGTTGAGATCGCGCTGGTTCCGGCGATCGAATACCAGCGGATCCCTGGCCTCAAAGTGGTGCCGCAGGTTTGCATTGCATCTAAGGAAAGCGTTCGGAGCGTAATCCTGGTTACCAAAGTCGATGAGCTAAAGAAGATCCGATCTATCGCGCTTGATGAGTCGTCACGCACCTCTGCCGCTTTGGTTAAGATAATTTTTCGCGAGTTCCTGGGCTTTGAGCCGGAATGGACTTCAGCCGCACCCGATCTTCAACAGATGTTGGCTCGCAACGATGCGGCCTTAATTATTGGGGATCCGGCCATGACCTTTCCGCGGCAAGACTTGAGCATTTTAGACATGGCGAGTCTTTGGCGAAAGCATACGGGCCTGGGATTCGTTTTCGCGTTGTGGATGATTGGCCCCGATGCTAGTTCAGAAAGCCGTGCAATAGATTTTGTGGCAGCCCGCGACGAAGGGCTTGCGCGAGCAGAAGAGATTATCGACCATTACCAACCGTTGTTAGGGCTGACGCGAGATGAATTGAAAACTTATTTACACGAGAACATCAGCTTTTCGCTGGATAGTGAACTGCGGGCCGGCCTAAATCTGTTCTACACACTCGCTCATAAACATAACTTAATTCCGGCAGTGAAGACTTTGAATTTGTGAAGCCACACGATAGTATTCCTTTATAGATACATGACAGATATTCAGCCCATTCTTGAACGCGTTTTGGCCGGCGACCGCCTGTCGGTTGAGAACTGCACTCGGTTACTCGAATCCCACGACATCGCTCGGATTGGAGCTGCCGCCGACGAGATTCGTCAGCGAAGGCATCCTGACAATACTGTCACCTATATCATTGACCGGAATATCAACTATACAAATGTATGCAACGTAGTGTGCACATTCTGCGCCTTCTACCGACGGCCCGGAGCGCCTGACACTTACGTTCGCACAATCGAAGAGATTTGCGACAAAATTGACGAAACAATTTCGCTGGGCGGCACTGGTGTTTTGATGCAAGGTGGCTTGCATCCCGACTTTGGTATTGAATGGTATGAAGATTTGCTGCGAACGCTTCATCAGAAGTATCCAACGTTTCAGCTTCATTGTTTCTCGCCTCCGGAGATTCACAACATCCATCTAATTTCAGGTCTCGATTACAAAACGATAATGGAGCGTTTGAAAGATGCCGGCCTTTATAGTTTGCCTGGCGGCGGCGGCGAAATACTTGACGATGAAGTTCGCAAGCGCGTTTCGACAAAGTGTACGACCGATGAGTGGTTGGCAGTAATGAGAGCCGTGCACCGAGTGGGTCTGCGATCGACTGCGACAATGATGTTTGGAATTGGCGACACGATTGAGCACCGAGTCAGGCATTTACAACGAGTCCGAGATTTGCAGGATGAGACTGGCGGGTTCACTGCGTTCATCCCATGGACCTTCCAACGCGAAAACACTGCGCTGGGGCGACGAATCAAGGAGGAGCCGACAGGCATCGATTATTTGAAAATGCTTGCGGTCTCGCGACTGTTTCTCGACAACATCGAAAACTTCCAATCCTCATGGTTAACCCAGGGACTAAAGCTGGGACAGGTGGCCCTGCGCTTTGGAGCCAACGATATGGGTTCAATTATGATTGAGGAAAATGTCGTCTCCGCGGCCGGGGCCCACAATCGAGCGGATGAGCGGATGTTGCGCTACCTGATCCGTGAAGCTGGTTTTACTCCTCAACAGCGGGACATTCTCTATGCCAGGGTTATTCGCGAGCAGGCAGCAACTGACGATGCGCCCCCATCCACCCCACTTCGCGAACTAACGGTAGCAATTGCCGACTAAGTTACACTTTCCTTTGCCGCTCGCTATTTCGTTTTAGTAATGAATCCTAAGACAGCATCCGTTAGTACCCTGCTATTCGATTGGGA
>JALYTI010000285.1 GCA_030854375.1 Acidobacteriota bacterium
TCTCGGGCTAATCCGCAGCGAAGCGTTTCGTTGTAAGACGATCACCAACGGGCTGCTGGATTTCAGTCGCGCGCGAGCGACTCCATACGCTCCGATCAGTCTGGGAGACGTCATCTCTTCTGCGACGCGTTTGCTATCGCATCAGCAGCGCGGAGAGGGGATAGAGTTTCAAATCGAAACTCCTGAAAACCTGCCTCTCGTTTCTGGCGAAGCCGGGCAATTGCAGCAAGCCATAATTGCGCTGGCAACCAATGCCGTGGACGCTATGCCGCTCGGAGGCGTGGTAAAAATCGCCACCAGGGGAAACGGAAAGAGTGTGTTGGTAGAGGTCAGCGATACCGGGGTGGGGATTCCACCGGAAAATCTCCCGAAGATATTCGAACCGTTTTTCACCACCAAAGAAGTCGGCGAGGGCACGGGTCTCGGTCTGGCAGTTTGTTATGGTATCTTAACGGAGCACGGAGGTAGCCTCGACGTGCGATCCACAGTTGGCGTCGGCACCACCTTCACAATTTCACTCCCGGCAATAAACCAAGACGGAGAACCGCAGGCTTGAACGAGCAAAAGGCACCACGAATTCTGATCGCCGAAGATGAGACAAATCTTCGGATGGTATTGCAGAAGGAACTGGAGCGGCTGGGTTATCGTGTGCAGGCCGCGCCGGATGGCGAAGCTGCGCTCCGCAAACTGGAAGAGAGCAATGTGGATGTGCTGCTTTGCGACATTAACATGCCGCGAATCGATGGCATGGAAGTGCTGCGTCGCGTTCATGAACGACCAAATCCACCCGAAGTAATTATGCTGACGGGGCAGGCAACCGTGGAGACTGCCGTCGAAGCGATGAAGCTTGGCGCTTACGATTACCTGACCAAACCTTATCGAATCACAGAGCTCGATGTTCGTGTCAAACAGGCCGCAGAAAAACGCCGCCTGCGAGTAGACAATCTTCGGCTGCGTGAACAGCTGGCGCGGCAGTCAGGCTTGCCTGAGATCGTTTCTGTTTCAGACGCGATGAAAGAGGCCGTCAGGCTTGTGGAACGGGTCGCTCCATCCGAGGCTTCAGTATTGATAACCGGGGAATCGGGAACGGGAAAAGAATTAATCGCGCATGCCATCCATCGGCTATCTACTCGCGCGGAGGGATCTTTCATCGATATTAATTGCGCTGCCTTTCAGGAGTCGTTGCTGGAATCAGAACTCTTTGGCTACGAGGCAGGCGCGTTTTCAGGCGCGAAGGGACGCAAGCTCGGACTAATCGAACTCGCCGACGGCGGCACGCTCTTCCTGGACGAAGTTACGGAGCTGCCTGCGCAACTGCAGGCAAAACTCCTGCGCGCCATTGAGACGAGAACCTTTTTCCGTGTAGGCGGAGTGCGCAAGGTCGAAGTCAACGTGCGCATTGTAGCGGCCACTAATCGCAATCTCGATTCAGTAGTGGCCGACGGATCTTTTCGATCTGACCTGCTCTATCGCGTAAACGGTTTCCAGATCGATCTCGCTCCGCTGCGCGAGCGGCCTGAAGACATCGAACCGCTGGCCCGCCATCTTCTGAATGACGTAGGTGGCACCACTCCGCCAGAACTTGAACCGCAGGCTCTCGATGCGTTGCGCTCCTACAGTTGGCCCGGCAATGTGCGCCAGCTAAAAAATTGTCTCGAGCGCGCCGTGATTCTTGCCAACAATGGACGTATTACGGTCAGCGAATTACCTCCGGAAGTCGTGCGTCCACCCGTCCCCATGCCTCTTGCCGCCGTTTCATCACAACCTGGCATGCCCACGGAGTACGCTCCGATTGCCTCCTCGTCTCCAACTTCTCTGCGCGACGTTGAACGCCAACAGATACTTTCGGCGCTGGAGCAAACTGGCTGGCATCGTGGCAAGACCGCCGAAATCCTCGGCATCTCTCCTTCAACTCTCTATCGACGCCTGCGTGATTACAATCTTGAGCGACGCGGCTAGGTGTGCACCCGAACGGGCTATCCCTGCTTCAGCTTTTTTCGATCAATTTTGCCGCGATCGTTTTTCGGAAGTGAGGAGACGAACTCGATCCAGCGCGGGTATTTGTAAAGCGCCAGCCGAGATTTCACAAAATCTTTGATTTTCTCAGCCAGCTCCTCGTCCGCCGTGAGCGTTTCCCTAACCACAACAAAGGCCTTCGGCTTCACGAGTCCATCACCGGAATCGGCGCCAATCACCGCGCATTCAAGCACGGCTTCGTGTTGCAGGAGACAATTTTCAATTTCGGCCGGGGCAACAAAGATCCCTGATACCTTCAACATGTCGTCAGTGCGGCCATGATACCAATAGTAACCTTTGGTATCTACATGAAATTGGTCGCCCGTCGTACACCAGTCACCGGCAAATGTCTCTTTGGATTTTTCGTGCGCATTCCAATAACAGAGCGCAGCAGAGTCTCCTTTGATCTTCAGAGTTCCCATCTCGCCGCGAGGAACTTCTTTGCCGTCGGCATCCGCAATCTTAGCCTCATAGCCCTCGACAATTTTGCCAAGGCTTCCGGGTTTCACGTCTCCCGGCCGGTTTGTTATGTAGATATGGAACATCTCAGCCGAGCCAATTCCGTCATAAATCTCCACGCCGAAACTCTTTTTCCAACGTTGGTAAAGTTCTATAGGCAACGCTTCGCCCGCTGAATAACAAAATCGTAAACTTGATAGATCACGCCGGTTGGCTTGTGCAGCATTGAGCATCGAATTGATCATCGTGGGCACTGTGGTAAGAATTGTCGGACGATAGCGTTCGATCACTTCGAAGAGTTTCTCGGGCGTGGCGCGTTCTGAAAACAGAGCTGTCGCAGCGCCAACAGCAAAAGGAAATAGCAGGTTCGTTCCGGTTGCATAACCAAAAAAAAGCTTCGGCACTGACACCGTCAAATCGTTTTCGTCTACGCCCATCGTGCGCTTGGCAAACACTTCGGTGTTGAAAGGCAGGTCGTGTTGCAGATGCACTGCGCCCTTTGGATGGCCTGTTGAGCCTGAGGTAAATAACCAGATCGCGATATCGTCGCGGCGAGTGTCGGCAGGGACGCACTCATCTGACTGCGGGCGCACGATCTCGTCAAACGAAAACGACCTTGGACTATTCCCGGGCGCGTTCGGGTCGTTCGGAGTGGGCTGGAAAACGCGCCCTTCAGAAGCCGCACGAACCGTATTGTCCTCAGCCACCAACACCGCCTTTAGGTAGCGGGCGCCTGTGGCTGCTTCTGCAAAAGTCTTTGATAACGATTCTGGAATCACCGCGACACGCGCGCGCGTGTAGTCCAGATAGTATTTGTAATCATCGGCTGGCAACAACGGATTAACCATTGTAATGACGGCCCCGATGCGCGCCGCGCCAAACCAGCTCCAGACAAATTCCGGACAATCCGGCAAGACGAGTAACACTCGATCTTCGACGTCGACGCCGAGTTCGCGCAGCGCGTTTCCCACGCGGTTCGCCATTCGAGCTGTCTCGCCATAGGTAAATGACTGCTCCTCAAAGAAGAGGCATATTTTGTTTTCGCGACCTTCCTCCAGGTTGTGGTAGAGGAAGTAATCAGCCATGTTGAATTTTTCAGGGAACCCAACACTCATATGCAATGCAGCGGTCTTAGCTTGAAGGGTCGGCGGACGACTAACTTGCTGTTAGTACCACGCGTGGTAGACGCTGTGTGAAAATTCGTGAATACCATCGAAAGAGGCCGCTCCTTTGGAGTGCGGCGGCTTGGCGCCGCTTTTGGTTAAGAGGCATTCAACGTTGAAAAGCTGCAACAAGTCGCAGCACTCCAAAGAGTAACCTCTGTTCCAGCGCGACCTCGATTGCTCGTTATAAGAAACCGGCCCTATTTATTGTCACGACATTGCTCGATAAACTGACGTAACCGCGTCTGGTCAGGCTCATCCATGGAAGTAAATCTGACCGCGAAGCCTATCTCGAATGCTGTATCAACAACTTCGGCCCAAAAGTAAATCGGGTCCTGCTCCGGCAATTGGATTTCCAGGCGAATCAATTCTTTCGGCTCGACTTTGCCTCCGGTTAGTACAAAACAGCCCTTGTTACTCAGGTCTGTAACACTAGCTTCCTGCTGAGTGAAGACGCCTTCCCAGCGCGCCGGAAGGTTAACTTTGACTCGAGGGTTACGCCGTCGTTCATTTGCCATAGTAGATTGGAGAAGTTCGAGCGAGCCACTGAATTAGGACCAACGTTCATTC
>JALYTI010000286.1 GCA_030854375.1 Acidobacteriota bacterium
CACAGACCTGGAGTCTGTGCTACCAGCTTATGAGCACAACCGGAGGCATTAAAGTCTTCTCGGGAAACGCAAACCCGAAACTGGCGGAAGAGATTGCTCGCCATCTGGGATGTGATATGGGGCGGGTCTTCGCAGAACGTTTCTCCGACGGGGAGTTTAATTTTCAGATCGATGAGAACGTGCGCGGCGGTGATGCTTTCATCGTTCAGCCTACTTGCCCCCCGACTGACGAGCACTTGATGGAGCTGCTGGTAATGCTCGACGCGTTTCGTCGATCGTCAGCTGAGCGCATCACCGCAGTTATTCCATACTACGGGTACGGCCGATCTGATAAGAAAGATCGTCCGCGTGTTCCTATCTCGGCGAAGCTGGTGGCGAATCTGATTACAGTCGCCGGTGCTGACCGATTGTTGACCATGGACCTGCATGCGGCGCAGATCCAGGGGTTCTTTGATATTCCGGTGGACCACCTTTACTCCGCCCCGGTCATGATCGGTTATTACCAGGAAAACCCGCTGCCAAACCTGACAGTAGTCGCTCCTGATACCGGTGGCGCCGAACGGGCACGCGCTTACGCCAAACGTCTTGACGCGGAACTCGCGCTTTGCGACAAGCGGCGTGAAAAGGCTAATGTCGCAGAGGTGATGAACGTCGTCGGCGACGTGCGTGGGCGAAGCTGTTTGATTGTAGACGACATGTGCGATACCGGCGGCTCGTTGACTAAGGTGGCCAGGGCGTTGAAGAATGCCGGGGCCGAACGAATTCATGCATGCTTTACGCACGCGGTGTTGTCTGGGCAAGCAGTAGAACAGCTCGATGCGTCTGAAATCGAGCAAATAATTATTACGAATACGATTCCGCTACGCGATCACGCGTGCGAGTTGAAAAAAATAAAAGTACTTAGTATCGCGCCGCTTCTGGCGAAAGCGATCAAGTCGATCCACGAGGAAACCAGCGTTTCCTCGCTCTTCGTCTAGCGAAGGGCAAACACTGATGGCTTAAGAAGTCCATCAGCGATCGGTCAACTATTGCCGATTGCCAATTGCAAATTGCCGATTTGAAACAGGGGAGTCTTCAGAGACTTCTTGTGGGCCAGCAAAGACGTGGGCCCATATTCAAAAATTGGCAATCGGAAATTGGCGATCGGAAATGTAAGGCTGATCGCTGAACGTCTGTAAAGAGGAGCAGTCATGGCAGAACACAAAGACATTACGATCCGCGCAAAGACTCGAGAAGGTCGCGGCAAAAATGACGCGCGACGCGCTCGCCGCGCCGGACTGGTTCCCGTTAACGTTTATGGGGGCGGTGGGGCGACAGTGGCAGCGCTGGCACGCCTCAGTGAACTGGCGGCAATTCTTCGTTCAGAGGCCGGCCGTAACACAATCTTCACGATCGACATCGAGACTGTGGGAGCCAGCGAGGTTATGTTCCACGATCGGCAGATCGACCCCGTACGAGGTCGTCTCATACATGCCGACTTCATACGGCTGGTGAAGGGGCAGAAAATTGAAGTTACCGTCCCGCTTCATCTGGTGGGCGAACCCTATGGCGTGCGCGAAGAGGAGGGCGTGCTCGAGCAGATTATTCGCGAGATTGAGATACGTTGCGAACCGCGCGAGATTCCCGATGTGATAAATGTCGATGTCTCAAACCTGCGCGTTCATGATGTGCTCCACATATCGGATATACCCGCGGATCCACGCATTCAAATACTGGATCCTCCCGACACCGTCATTGCGACCGTAGGCATAGTGAAGGAAGAGCCTGTAGCTGTCCCAGTCGTTGAGGCTGAAGGACCTGCCGAGCCTGAAGTAATTGGCAAGGGCAAGAAGGAAGATGAAGAAGCTCCGAGCGAACCGGAAAAGGGTAAGAGGGAGAAGGAGAAGGAGAAGGAGTAGGTGCATTGCCGATTTCCATTTTCCGACTGCCAATTTGCGAATTTGGCTCGACTTGATTGGCGACTGGATGCGGGCGAATTGACAGTGTCTTAAGTTGACAATTGGCAATCGGCAACCGGCAATACTTGATCGTTGGTCTCGGGAATCCAGGCACCGAGTATGAGTGGTCGCGCCACAACCTAGGGTTCATGTTGATTGATAAATTGGCGAATGACGCGGGGCTTCAGGTAAGTCGCCGCGAGTGCAGATCCCTTGTCGGACGTAGTGAGATTGAAGGCTGCGCAACCAAGCTGGTTAAGCCGCAGACCTACATGAACCTGAGCGGCGAAGCGGTTGGCTGTCTCGTGGCAAAACATAAGTTGGAATTGCCGAGCGAGAACTTAATTGTAATATCGGATGATTTGGCGTTGCCGTTTGGAAAGATTCGAATTCGAGCACGGGGTTCGGCGGGTGGGCACAATGGCCTCAAGTCGATTATCGAAGCATTAGGCACGAATGAATTTACGCGCGTGCGACTAGGCATTCAACCGGAACATCCGATTACGGATTCGAAACGGTTCGTGCTTGATTCTTTTCCGCGTGGGTCGCGAGTGGAACTTGAAAAGATACTTGAAAGAAGCGCCGAAGCGCTTCGTGCCATTCTAAAAAATGGTGTTTTGAAAGCTATGTCGGAATACAACGAGTAAATGGAAAATGGTAAATCGTAATGGACGCGCCATTACGTTTCACTATTCACTATTTACCAAGGAGATGATTTTGGAAACGCAAAGACAATACGAAGTGGTGTTTATCGTTGATCCTACAGCAGAGGACGACGAAGTCACGCGCCTTACAGAAAGCCTAAAGCAGATTGCTACGGATCAAGGCGGCGCGGTCACCAAAACTGAAAGTATGGGTAAGCGGAAGCTGGCTTACGAGATTCTTCATAAGACCGAAGGAAATTTTGTGCTTTTGGAAATTGAAGGATCGGGCCGCGAGATCGCTGAGCTCGAGCGTCGCATGCGGGTCAACGATCGCATAATTCGTTATATCACAGTGCGTGTTGACGAGGATCGGCGGCGTGCGGAGAAGTTTAAGGCAAAGCGTGCTCGCAAAGCTGCCAGACGGCCAGGCGGGCAAGACGCGCAAAGACGGACAGGTGCAACACCCGAGTTCGTTGCCGAAGAAGCCGACGAAGACGCAGCGTAACGGTCCGATATCATGGGGACATGCCGCTTGCTGTCGCTTGCGTAAACACCGAGTTTTCGTTGCACTGCCTGCGCGCCAACAATTCACGATTACTTGTTAAGAGGTAACTATGTCAGCAAATTATGAAGACCGAGACCGAGGCCGCCGTTACAACGGAGACGATGATTATGATCGAGGTCGTCCTACGCAAGGCCGCGGCGGTCGCAGTCGCTTTCGCCGGCGAAGAATCTGCCGGTTCTGCATAGAGAAGGTCGACATCATTGACTTCAAAGATTCCAGGTTCCTGCAAAACTTTATTCCTGAGCGCGGCAAGATTCTTCCGCGCCGCATTTCGGGAAACTGCGCAATCCACCAGCGAATGCTTGCCGAGGCAATCAAACGTGCGCGCAATATCGCGCTGCTACCATATACAACCGATTAGGAGAAGGAGCTGCCGACATGGCGCACACTAGAATACTTTTACGAGAAGACGTTGATGATCTCGGCGCACGGGGCGAGATAGTTCGAGTCAGATCCGGATATGCGCGTAATTATCTGCTGCCGCGCAAGCTTGCAGTAGAAGCCACGGCGAGCAACGTCAAACAAATCGAGCAGGAAAGGGCTGCGCTTCTTAAGAAAGAAGCAACCGAGCGTACTACCGCCGAGGGGCAGGCGGAACAAATTCGTTCCGTGGTACTGGAGTTCAGGCGCAAGGCCGGCGAACATGGTGCGCTTTACGGATCAGTGACGTCGATGGATATTGCCGACGCACTAAAAGAGCGCGGCTACGAGATTGATCGTCATCGTCTTCACTTGCGCGAACCTCTTAAGCGCGTGGGCGAGTTCGCGGTCCCGCTGCGTTTGCATCGCCAGGTGACAATTGATTTACAGGTCAAGGTCGCACCGGAAGGCGAAGTTATTGTCGGCCACCTGTCTCCTGAACAGGAGGCAGAACTTGCGAAGCAGGCAGCAGGCGCCTCTGAAGAGGACTCCGCCGAAGCCTCGGAGTGAGGGCACGAAATATAAAACTCTGTAAAGCTCCGTGACCTCGGACCGTGCTGTATAGTTTGACGCTTCAAGTTTCTCTTGCGGCGTCATTTTCTTTATTGAAAACCTGAAATAACAGCACGTTAAGTCCACGGT
>JALYTI010000287.1 GCA_030854375.1 Acidobacteriota bacterium
CGGCGCGGCACTGGTAGCGTTGATCCTTTCCTTCAGCTCAATCTCGGGCGCTTATTTCAATCCTGCTGTGACGCTCGCCGATGCTTTGCAAGGTGGACTGCCGTGGCGGGAGGTTCCGGCCTATATCGGTGCTCAACTCACCGGTGCCTTCATCGGGGTCGCTACGGCCCATTTGATGTTTGGACTGCCGCTATTCTCGACCTCGCGTCATGCTCGCGCCGGCATGGCGGAAATATTCAGCGAGTTCGTTGCGACGTTCGGATTGCTCGTTGTTATCTTCGGATGCGTTCATTTTAGAACTCAGGCACTGCCGTTCGCCGTGGCCGCTTACATTACCGCGGCTTATTGGTTCACTTCGTCTACTTCATTTGCGAATCCGGCAGTAACACTTGCACGCTCGCTGAGTGATACCTTCGTGGGCATTCGTCCTCTCGACGGTCCGGGCTTCATTCTTGCGCAACTTGCCGGTGCTATGGCGGCGACCTTTCTGTTTCGTTTGTGGGTTCCGCCAATGCAGAACAGCTCCGACACTTCGGTCCAGCCTAGCTAAAAAACTCGTATCGCTAAAAAGCCTATGTCGATTCTCGGCAAACACAAAGAAATGCATCAGCGTATAAAGCAAAGCGGCCCGGCTCTAAATGGACCGGACCGCTTGCCAACTCGTTGAAGACACCTACTTGCTACGGATTGCTTTTCAATGATTCCTGGCGTTGTTTCATCCGTTGCTCGACCTTTGTCTTGTGCTCTTTTTTCAGTTCCTCGAACCTCATTTTCTGCTCGGCAGTTAGAATTCCGGCCATCTCGGATCGGCCAGCTTCCATCGCCGACCGAATCTCCTGATGCAGAGCTCTTGCTCGTGCTTCATCTTCAGGAGCGAATGTGCCAGCCGTTCTTTTTTCGCGTAGCCTGAACAGTTCTTCGCGTTGAGCCTTCGTGCTTTCGAGTCGACGCTGCATGATCGCGCGACTTTGTTGTCGCTGCTGGTCGCTAAGATTCAACTCACGCAGCAGGTGGCCCTTACCACCCCCTGGTCCACGGCGCCCCATTTGGTCATCGCCGCCTAATCCCTCGCGCCGACCCATGCGCTCCCGACTTCTTTCCCGGCGCTCGATTCTGTCTCTGCGGAGGGTTCCGTCCGGTGACGCGGGGGTTTGCGGCTGCTGAGCGAAAGCAACCATGCCGCTGACGAAGATGATTGCTGAGATTCCCAATAAACTTTTTCGTAAAAACATTGCCTCTCCAACTCCTTTTGTTTTAGATATCCGGGGGCGGAATGCCCAATTTACGACGAGTTTTATTCGTCGCAAGCTTTAGACGCCCCGATCCGCCAATTAGTTTGGAAAGACGAGGGGATTGACTTTTTATAGCAAGGCAGAGTACTTTATATCGCAAAGGGAGCGGTTACTAAGCCGATAGTCCCTGAAAATCCCGAAACAGTTATGAGTAGTAAAAACCTAAACTGGCCGTTACAATACCGCGCAAATGGACCTTCTCGATAACATAAAGTCGCCCGCAGACTTGCGGCTACTGCCTTTGGACCAACTGCAGCTTGTAGCCGACGAGATTCGCCAATACATACTGGAAACTATGTCCCGTATCGGCGGCCACACCGGCGCGTCGCTCGGGGCAATCGAGCTGGCGGTGGCTATGCACTACGCCTTCGATACACCGCACGACCGGCTCGTGTGGGATGTCGGCCACCAGGCATACGCTCATAAGATCCTGACAGGACGTCGCGAACTTCTGCCGACGATCAAACAGTATGGCGGCATCAGTGGTTTCCTGCGCCGCGATGAATCTGAGTACGACACATTTGGCGCGGGTCACGCTTCGACTTCTCTTTCTGCCGCCCTGGGTATGGCGATCGCGCGCGACAGAAAAGGCGAAGATCATCATGTAGTCGCATTGATCGGTGATGCATCCCTGGCCGGCGGGATGGCTATGGAAGCAATCAACCAGGCGGGTCACCTGAAAAGCCGCTTGATCGTGGTCCTCAACGACAATGAGATGTCTATTGCGCCCGCTGTAGGCGCCCTAACTGGTTACCTGAACCGCATACGAAGCGCCCACAGTTATCATCGCTTCAAGGATGAAGTCGAAGAGAAGCTGCTGGCAATACCATCTGTAGGTGAGCGTCTGCATCATGCCGCCAAGACGATGAAAGACGCGCTTGCGGCTGCGGTGCTGCCGGGCGCACTCGTTTGTGAGTTGGGTTTCAAGTACATCGGCTATGTCGATGGCCATAATCCGCGTGCGCTGGTCGCTGCCTTCCAGGAAGCGCAACAAATCAAGGATGGACCAGTAATTGTCCACGCGTTGACGACAAAGGGTAAGGGCCATCCCCAGGCGGAGAAAGATTACTATCGTTGGCACGCGACCGGGCCGTTCGATCTGAAAAGCGGCCAAGCCATCAAATCAAAAGCCAATGCTCCAACTTATACCGCTGTATTCGGAAACACGCTGACAGAGTTGATGGAAAGAGACGAGAAGATTATTGCGTTGACCGCCGCCATGCCGGACGGTACCGGAGTTTGCACCGCACTTGAAAGGTTTCCGGATCGCTCGTTCGATGTTGGTATCGCCGAGCAGCATTGCGTTACTTTTGCTGCGGGAATGTCCTGCGAGGGTTTGAAACCCGTTTGTGCTATCTATTCTACATTTCTCCAACGCGGATTTGATCAACTAATCCATGACGTGTGCATTCAAAACCTTAATGTAAAGTTCTGTCTCGATCGAGGTGGAGTTGCGGGGGGTGACGGACCAACCCACCACGGCCTTCTCGATATTGCTTATCTCCGCGCTGTCCCTAACATCGTCGTGATGGCGCCGAAAGATGAAGGCGAGATGCGAGACATGCTGCTGACGATGGTTGAACACGTAGGGCCGGCCGCAATGCGTTACCCGCGGGGCAACGGTGTCGGAGCCGATATCGATCGATCCCCGCAGGTTCTTGAAATTGGAAAAGGCGAGATACTTCGCGATGGCGGCGAAATAGCAATTATCGCTTATGGCTCAATGGTGCACCCTTCGCTGCAGGCGGCGGAGAATCTGGCAAAGGAAAAAATCGAAACGACAGTAGTTAATGCCCGCTTCGTGAAACCGCTCGACGCACAACTGCTGCTCGCCCTGGCGCAAACGAAACGGCTTATAGTTACGGTTGAGGAGGCCTATTTGGCCGGGGGTTTTGGCTCAGCCGTCCTCGAGTTACTGGAAGAGAATGGCCTCCAGGACAAAGTCCGCGTCGTAAGAATGGGAATTCCCGATCGGCTCGTTACCCATGGTGATCCTAAACTTCTGTTAGCCAAGTATGGTCTGGACGCCGACGGCATTTACACGAGAGTGAAAGAAAGTATTGACGTGATGGATGATCGCCGCGCGAAGCCGCAGAAAGTCGGACGATAAAACCTTTCATATTGCGATAAGATTGCGCGCCCGTACTGTTGGACAGACGGGCGCGTTGTTTTAATGCACCATATCGTCACCTCATCTCACCCAAGAACTCACTTCAGAGTTATCGGCCATCAGTTTTTAAGGGGACTTAAGGTAAGCAGTCTCAAACGCTCCTTGTGGCCTTGCGCTTGCAAACAACCTTAACGTTTGAATCCTGATAATCGATGCTGTTCCCGTGCGCGGGAATTTAGAAAGAGTTATGGAATCTAATATTTCTGATATTTCTGGCCAACAAGATTTCGGCGACTTGCCATTGGCTGAACCCCGTTTCGACGAGGAAGCGACTATGCTTTCGGCGCGCCCGGTTGTGCCGCTCGAAACGGTTGCCGCCAGGTCTCGCCGCACTCGGACACTGGTTGTGGGCCTAACTTTTGCCGGCGCAGTCCTGGTTGGCATGCTTGTAGCTGGCGTCTACTACTCCCGATTCAACGGTACTAGTTCGAATGGGTTGGCAAACAACGAAACGATTCCTTCCGGTGTTGAGGCCCGGGCGACAGAAACGAATCATTCCCAAGCTCCGCTGCCTGCGCCACCTCGGGTTTCAGTGAATTCAGATACTTCAGCCGCGGTTACAACCGAAGCTCCGGCGCCAATTGAAGCCTCGGAAGCTTCCAGTGAAGCTCCGAAGAAACCGGTCGCGACTCGCGTCGGGGTAATTACTTTCCCACGCAGATTGGGCGGAGAAAGGGATGGCGGCGATCAGGAACGTCGGGAGGCGCGGAGGGAAGAGAAGGACCGAAAACGCGAGATGAA